>DOON01000308.1 GCA_003514865.1 Clostridiales bacterium | reverse complement strand
CGGTAGGTCAACCGCAACGAATTCCAGATTTGCATGAGCGGTAGCGAATAAGCAAATCTGCGAATGAGACTGTAAAACTAACACATCTGTCATCTATATAAAACATATAACTGTATCTTTTAAAGAGTACAGAAAAATATATAATTAAATCAAATAAAACTATGGACGGTGATTGATATGGATGATAAAAAAATAAAAGAAATGGTTTACACTTCATTGCTTGCGGCATTAATTTGCGTGTCCACATTCATAATAAAAATACCATCTCCGGTTACAAACGGATACACTCATCTGGGTGATGGATTTATATTTATTGCGGTGCTTTTGCTGGGAAGAAAAAACGGCGCATGGGCAGGTGCTATAGGTGCATCTCTGGCAGATATGCTGGGAGGCTACAGCTACTATGCAATTCCCACGTTTATTATAAAAGGTGTCATGGCATTGATTATGGGAACGGCAATTGAAAAGTTTTCTTCAGGAATGAAGAATAAGTGGGTCGTGGGAGCAATAATGGGAAGTGTGTGGCAAGTGCTGGCATACTATGTGACTGGTTCTTTAATGGTGGGGAATTTCCTCTCCACAATAAGCGAAATCCCAGGAAATGCCGTGCAATCGGCCGCCGGAATAATAACAGCTGCAGCGTTTATGGGAGTTTTCAGGCATACTCCTCTGAGAAGGGANNTTTAAATAAAAAATATTAAAGGGTACAGATATAACGATATCTGTACCCTTGTTTTGAATTATTCTAGGTGTTTTGAATGAACTTTGTTTCGCATCTTTGGCAGGTTACTGCAATTTTGCCTTTTCCCCTGGGCGCACGAAGCTCTTTTTTGCAGTTGGGGCATCTGAAGTACTTGTAATCCTTGCTTGATTTGAGAACTCTGTATTTAGCTGTGAGCCACGCACTTACAGGGTTCCAGTATTGGAGAAATTTTTGATTTTCTCTTTGCCTCGCCACAAAATTCTTTGACATTGTACGGAAGATGCATGCGAAAAAAATTACATAGGTAACAAGCGTGAGCAAGTGCCAATCAAAAGCGTTACCTATGAAGGTGAGAACCATGCCCGATATAAGCAATGCCAGCGTAAGCTGGTCCGTTCCATATCTTCCGAACATAAAATTTCTTAATCCGTTCATAGTGACCTCCTAATTTTGAACCTGGACTGTTTCAGGATTAATAAACTCAGGAGGATACAGGACTTGTGTCAAATTCTTAGGTTCCTCGCCATTCACCGTTATTTTTATGCTGTCCACACCAGGTATTGATGTAAATGTATATATAAGGGACTCAAGCATCATTTGCTTCAGACTTTCCTTCCCCTTGTGGGCATTTGAAAATCCGTCGTTGAAGTTAAGTATCAGGGTTCTTCCTTCCAGCTTTGCATTCATGAGCTTCACGCTTTCAGGCACAGGGTTTATTCCGTAGGAAATATCGGAATCGAAATATGCATCAAATAACTTCTGCGCCTTCATTTCTGCTGTGTCACCTGCGGTAATTCCTGCTTTTTGAATATCTGCATCATAATCAAATAAATAATATCTTTCATTTATTCTGTAGGCCATGTACAGCAGATAATTTCTTTCTTTGTTGGGTAGTGAATTTATTGCTTCACTTGAGAGACCATGAAAATACGTTTCTGCTTTTTTCCTGTCAACGGTAAATGTAAGGCTGCGTATAGGCCAGTATCTGTTAACATCAAATATGGTTTTCACGAATGATTCATATGCCAGAAGAGCATCGGCGCTTCCGTTGTTGTATCCTTCATATGAGCTTGGGATGTCTATTACCACATTACCGTTATTGTAGGTCGTGTTTGTAACATCCTTTATCATTGATATGAAACCGCTGTTTAGCGGGCCGTTTTGCAGCTGCTCTATGGCCATTCTCGTAATGGACTTATCTTCTACCAGGAAACGTGTTACAGGAATCAAGGTATCTGCATTTTCTGTGGCAAAGTAAAGAGTAAATCCCTTTGTTCCCGCCGGAGCCTGCCCTGCAGCGGGGTAATATGTACCTCCGGTATCATAGGTAACGGTTGATGATACTGATGCTCTGCCTTCGGCTGCTATCAAATTGGATGTGAAGACAAATTTATATGTGCCATCCTCAAGTCCAAGCTTCTTCTGATTTATATTTAATGTGGTTATAATCGGGTTATCTTTGCTGACTGATATGGACATGTTTACAGAAGGAGAAACAAGCTCAAGGTTTCTTATACCACCCTTTACCAGTGTATCACCATGGTATACATCCAAGGTGAATATACTGTCGGAAACACTTTTCACGCTCTCCTCATTTTCTGATACATGGTTGATTGTTATGGATTCAGGATTTAAAAGGTCATTTTCCTTTGATTCCAGGCTCAGGGTGCTGTTTACAGCCGGTGTTTCTATTTCGATGGTTCCCCTGTAATCTATGGGGGAAAGATTTAACAAATATGTGGATGAAAACAATCCGATAAGCGCTATTATAACTATATTGCTGAATATTCTCATATTATACCTCTAAGCAATGTCTTTGTTAATATAAAACTACTTTAACATTATTATATATCATATTTATAAAAAAATAAATGCTTTTTATTTTTCCGAATCCGACAGTTATCATTATTGGCATGTGCTTCATATACTGTATAAAAGGTAGGGGGTAATATGTACAGAGGGAGATACGAAAATAATATGAATGACAAGATGTATGACATTATTGAGCTTATGTATATACTTAACAGATTGTCAAACAACTCATATATTGATGATAATTCCAAGCAGTATTTAATCAGGATGCTGAATGATGCGGAGTCCATTAAAAGTAATTTCGACAAATATAAGGATTATGAACCAGAAAGAGAAGAGAGGGAAATTGGCTACAGCAGATACAATGGCTATAATTACAGGAACAGAGGCTCCTTTGGAGATAAAATAATTTCATTTCTAAAATCATTAAATGATTAACTGTATAAGTAACACTTTAAACCGGTCCTGAATAATATATAGAAAAATTAACTTTAGGAGGTTCTAAATGTTTAACAATATATTAGGTGACAATGGTGATAGCTTACTGTTCTTCTTCCTGCTTTTAGTAGTTATTTCATGTTTCTGCGGAGAGGAAGGGCTGCTTGGAGGAATAGGCGGCGGATGTGGATTTGGAGATAGTGACAGCCTGTTATTCTTCTTCTTATTATTAGTGATATTGTTCTGCAACTGTGGCGGAATAGGCGGAATAGGTGAAAACTGCTAATAGCTAGACCTTGTACATTATTCAAGAATCTTCCCTGAAAATTCAGGGAAGATTTTTGTATGCCCCAACCGCAACGNNGATTTATGCGACCGGAGGGAACTGATACTTTGATGAGCGAGACTGCGTATGCTCTAATCTGAACGAGGTGTGGCGAGGTGAAAAAGGAGAAGGCCAAAGAGACTATAAAGTGGCTACAAACGGCGGAAAAAAATAATGAATAGTATATTAAATAAGGACATGCTGGATGAATTTCAACATTAATGCAAACAATAGTTTCGTGTGAGGAAAAAAATAAAAAAAAATTATATTGACAAGAAAATAAAAATGTATTATCATCATCTTTAAATTTATTAAAAAGCAAGGTGGTGTCACACATGAAGAAAAAAACATTTNNTAATTTCAATAATTATGATAATGGGATTGCTTGCTGGCTGCGGCGGTGGAGCAAACAATGGCGGAAAGGAACCCGCTAACGGAGCAAATGAAGTAAAGATAGGTATAAACTATGAGCTTTCAGGTGGCGTTGCTTCATATGGTCAGTCAAGCGTAGACGGAATAATGATGGCATTTGATGAAATAAATGCTGCCGGCGGAATCGACGGAAAGAAAATTGTTCCTGTAAAAATTGACAATAAATCAGAGCCTGCAGAGGCTACTTCCGTAGCGACAAAGCTTATGACTCAGGACAAGGTTGTTGCTCAGCTTGGACCTGCAACATCAGGGAGCTTTATGGCAACAATTCCTGTAGCTATGGGAAATAAGGTTCCGATTATATCTGCATCAGCAACGGCTGACAAGGGAGTTACAGTTGCTGATAACGGCAAAGTAAACGACTATGTATTCCGTCTGTGCTTCAACGACTCTTTCCAGGGAGTAACAATGGCAAGCTTTGCCCTCAATAACCTCAGTGCAAAAAATGCGGTTATAATCAAGGATACATCCAGTGATTACGGCAAGGGACTTGCGGAAAACTTCAAGGCCACATTTGAAGCAAACGGCGGTAAAATAGTTACTGAAGCAGGATATGTTAAAGGTGATAAGGATTTTAAAGCTATATTGACAGGATTGAAGGGAAAAGATTTTGATGTAATATTCATTCCTGGATATTATGATAAAGCAGGTCTTATAATCAAACAGGCACGCGACCTGGAAATCAACGCACCTGTACTTGGAGCCGACGGCTTTGATTCACCTGTATTGCTGGAACTTGCGGGAGAAAAGGCCTTGAATGATGTATACTATTCAAATCACTATTCTTCATTGGACAAGGATCCGTTGGTGCAGGATTTCATCAAGGGATATACTGAAAAATACGGTAAAGAACCAAATGCATTCAACGCTTTGGGTTACGACCTTGGGAAATTTATAGCTGATGCAGTAAAGCGTGCGGGTTCAAATGATACGGCAGCAATCACAAAGGCTTTGGCAGAAACTAAGGGCTTCAAGGGTGTTACAGGTTCTTTCGACATGGGAGAAGACCACAACCCAATTAAAGCGGCGGTAGTTATCGGGCTTGAAAATGGAGCTCAGGCAACAAGCGTAAAAGTGGAACCTAAATAATAGTTTTAAATTATTAATATCTGGAATAATTAAGTTAGCGTGAATTGCCACGCTAACTTAGTTAATTAATACAAAGAATGAGGAGGTGCTCCTTGAATCAATTTTTACAACAATTAGTAAACGGAATATCCCTTGGAAGCATATATGCATTGGTTGCATTGGGATACACAATGGTTTATGGAATTATCAAATTAATAAATTTTGCCCATGGGGATATATATATGATAGGCGCATATGTGGGATTTGCTGCCACGGCTTATTTGGGCGTTGGATTCATACCCAGCCTTATCATAGCTATGACCGCATGTGCAGTATTGGGAGTGACCATAGAGAAGGTTGCATACAAGCCGCTGAGGAATTCAACAAGAATTGCTGTATTGATAACAGCAATAGGAATATCACTGCTTTTGGAATATGTGATGATGTATTTTGTGGGGGCGCAAGTAAGGTCATATCCGAGGCTGCTTTCGGATACACTGCTCAATTTAGGCAGCATAATAATAAGTACTCAGCAGATTTATATAATCGTTACTTCCATTGTGCTGATGATTGTTCTTCAGTACGTTGTTAAGAAAACAAAGGTGGGAAAGGCAATGAGGGCTGTTTCGGCTGATAAGGATGCGGCTCAGCTCATGGGAATAAAAGTGGANNGTTCTTGTGGGTGTTTATTACAATTCTATCGACCCACTCATGGGAATGATGCCGGGACTTAAGGCATTCGTTGCAGCAGTTTTTGGAGGTATAGGAAGCATACCGGGAGCAATGATCGGAGGTTTATCCATAGGGATAATAGAAACTCTGGTTTCCGGATACGGAAGCTCCATGTACAGGGATGCCGCAGTTTTTGCATTTCTTATAATAATATTGATATTGAAGCCGTCAGGCTTGCTGGGCAAGAATACAAAGGAGAAGGTGTAACATGAGAGTGATTAATAAGAAAAATATAATAACCTTAATACTTATCCTTGTTTTGTATGTAGCTATGCAGGCCTTGATTGCCACCGGAATTATAAGCAGTTTTTATGAAATAACATTGGCTACTATATGTATAAACATTATACTTGCGGTAAGCCTTAACCTGGTTACAGGATTCACAGGACAATTTTCACTGGGACATGCGGGCTTTATGTCCATAGGAGCATATGTCGGTGCATTGATAAACATGGAAATGAACTCAACGGGAGGGTTTTTGTTAGGCACATTAGCCGGTGCTGTTGCAGCCGCAATAGTGGGGGTTATAATAGGAATTCCTACGCTGAGGCTCAAGGGCGATTATCTTGCCATAGCTACATTGGGTATGGCGGAAATAATCCGTGTTGTATTTTTGAACATGAATGTCACAAATGGTGCCGCAGGCTTAAACGGAATCCCCAGATATACAAACTGGCTGTGGCTTTTTGTTTTTACGGCGTTGACATTGGTAATGATAAGTAATTTTATACGATCATCTCACGGCCGCGCCTGCATTTCCATCAGAGAGGATGAAATAGCGGCGGAGTCCATGGGAATAAACACAACAAAATACAAGGTTACGGCATTTGCTGTAGGAGCGTTTTTTGCAGGAATAGCCGGAAGCCTTTATTCATCATACTTCTACTTTATAAACCCGAATATTTTCGGATTCATGAAATCTGTTGATATTTTGGTAATTGTGGTGTTCGGAGGAATGGGAAGTATTACAGGTTCTGTAATTGCCGCCATTGTGCTTGCTGTTATAACGACATTCCTTCAGTCTTATTCAGAGCTTAGAATGATTATTTACGCACTGCTGCTGATTATAATAATGCTTTTCAGACCGCAGGGAATTTTAGGCACAAAGGAGATTACAGATTTGTTCAAATTCAGAAAAAAAGGTGAAAAAATTCAGTAAAGGAGGGGTCGTATGTCGTTACTTTCAGTTGATAAACTAACAAAGTCCTTCGGAGGACTAACAGCGGTATCCAATGCAAGCATGAGCATTGAAAAAGGCGAGCTTGTGGGACTTATTGGCCCTAACGGAGCAGGAAAAACAACCTTTTTCAATCTTCTGACAGGTGTGTACGCCCCGTCGTCAGGAAGCATCAAGCTTGAAATTGAAGGCAGCATGAAGGAAATCGGTGGACTTAAGCCATACAATATAACAAAGGTTGGAATGGCTCGTACACTTC
>DOON01000016.1:5072-11468 GCA_003514865.1 Clostridiales bacterium | reverse complement strand
CCAGGAGCTCAGAGAGCTGTCATACATGGGAGCCTCCGTCCTCCACGACGAGGCTGTATTCCCGGCAAGACAAGCTGGAATCCCAATAAATATAAGAAATACCAACGAGCCTGATAATCCGGGAACGATAATAGTGGGTGAAGGAAAAGATATTGCAGAAAATGATGATGATAATCATATAATCACAGGTATAGCCGGGAAAAAGAACTTTGCTGTTTTTTATATTCACAAGGAGCATATGGCAAATGAAGTTGGGGTTATCAAGAAGGCCCTTGAGGTATTTGACGACAGAGGAATAAGCATTGACCACGTTCCGTCGGGAATTGACAGCTTTTCAATAGTGCTGCCTGCAGATGATGTGGAAAGAATATCTCACGAGCTGGTGGAAGAATTAAAGGCGAAATGCGATACTGAAAATGTGCATATGTAAAAGAATTTAAGCCTTATTACCACAGTGGGTATAAAGATGGCATTCAAGCCCGGTATTTCAGCAAAGCTGTTCAAGGCCTTGGGAGACAACAGCATCAATATCAGGATGATTGACCAGGGGTCAAGCGAAATCAATATTATTGTAGGTGTGGAAGACAAGGATTTTGAAAAAGCAATCAAGGCAATTTATGACGCATTTGTTAAATAATCGTATAATAAAAATAAAGGACGCTCATTGCGCCCTTTATTTTAAATATCCGCCCATCATGGACTTTATATCATTTACCGTTATGTATGCATCCGGTGCATTTTGCTTAATTATTCTCACTGCCTCTGAAATTTTCTTTCTTTTAAGCTGAATGAAAAGAAGTGTTTTTTTGCTGTCATCTCTTCCTCGACCGTCAATCAATGTAACTCCGTAGCTTTCATCACGGAGAATCTCGGCAAGTATTTCACCAGATACATCACTCACAACAACCTGTATGGATGCAAGTCCAACTGCAATTTTCGATTCTATCGTAATTCCTATATAGTTTCCGAGTGAAAAAGATGCGGCATATACAAATACCTTAATGGGGTCCGCGGTTATGTTGTTTAATACAGAGCTTACAACTACAAGCCATATCATTATTTCAATAAATCCTAAAACCGCCCCTTTTACTCGTTCTCCTTTATTGATGTACACTAACCTTATGGTTGAAATTGAANNACTTCAACTATTTTGGCGCAAAATATAATAATGTACAAAAGGGGGCCTTGCATGTTCATTAAAAATTCCATAGCACACCTCTTTTTATTAGATAAGGATATTTTACTTTATTTATAAAATTTATGCAACAGATAAGTTTCGCCATAAAATTAATATTGTTAATTGGCTTGAAATAATGTAAAATTCATTTGTAAGTAAAGGAGATAAATATGAGATTGAGATATGTTCCCGGTCAGTATCAGTACTTGCAGGAATGCGACAGGGCTATTACCGAACCGGAAAAAACAGGATATAAATTAAACGGAGCATTTAAAAATGATAATGCCATACATGTGGAATTAGGCTGTGGAAAAGGTAAGTTTCTAAGGGAGATGGCTCTTAGGAATCCAGAAATAAGCTACTTCGGATTTGAAAAGAGCGTCAAGGTTGCATACAGGTGCGCAAAATCTGTATTTGAAAATGATCCATCAAACTATTTTATAGTGTATTCCAACGGAGATATACTGAAGGACGTTTTTGAGCCGAATTCAATAGAAAGAATCTACCTGAATTTCTCGGACCCATGGCCGAAGCCGTCCCATTACAAAAGGAGACTCACACATAAAAGCTTTTTGGATGTTTACAGGAGTGTTCTTACATGTAACGGAGAAATTCATATGAAGACAGACAACAACGACTTGTTTGAATATTCAGTGGAGCAGCTGAGAGAAGACAATTGGGAATTTTTAATGCTCACAAGAGATTTGCACAACAGCCCTTATGCTGAAAATAACGTCATGACGGAATATGAGGAACGATTTGTAAGCGAAGGAAAGAAAATAAACAAACTAATAGTGAGAAGAAATGGATAAACTAAAATACTTTTTATTATACTTTATAATAATCAACTTAATATCATTTATACTGTTTTTTATAGATAAGCAGAAAGCCAAAAAAGACAGGTGGAGAATACAAGAAAAGACGCTGCATGCCATGAGCTTTTTAGGTGGAGTCTTTGGAAGTATTGCCGCAATGATTATATTTCATCATAAAACTAAAAAGACTGTATTTGTTGTCTTTACAATTGCCGCTTTTGTTTTTAACGTATTTGTTTACTACAAGCTGTATCAATTATTTTTCATGTAAGCTATTATAGTGATGAAAGGGAAGTGATATTTTGAAAAAGATAAATAAAACAAATGCAATGAGGATACTTGATTCTTTGAACATAACATATGATTGCATGAGCTACGACAGCGAAGACGGCAGTATAGACGGGGTTTCTGTGGCGCATAAGACAGGGCAGAATCCAGAAGCCGTATATAAAACACTGGTTGNNGCTGGATTTGAAAAAGGCCGCAAAATCATCAAACGAGAAAAATATTGAGATGCTTCCGCTGAAGGAGCTTACAAAAAATACAGGCTATATCAGGGGAGGCTGTTCACCCATAGGAATGAAGAAGCACTACAAAACATTTATAGACGAATCAGCGATGCTGCAGGATAAAATACTTGTGAGTGCAGGAGTCATAGGAACACAAATCGTAATAAATCCTGATGATTTGATTGTTGCCGCAGAGGCTGAGTACGCAGATTTAATATAATTATACATAGATTTTACATTGTCATAGTTTAAAAATTACATAATCGGAGTATAAATGAAATTGAATATATTACATGAAGATAAGCACATATTGTGTTTAATAAAGCCTCAGGGAATGCCGTCACAAAGTGATAAAACAAACGACGAAGATTTAATGTCGGAGGCGGAGAAGTACCTGAGTGAAAAGGGAGAAAGACCATACCTTGGATTGATTCAAAGGCTGGACCGTCCCGTGGGAGGAGTAATCGTATATGCAAAAAATGAATTTGCAAACAAGGAGCTTTCCAGACAGGTTCAGCAAAGAGAAACCCAAAAGGAATATTATGCGGTAGTGTGCGGGGAAGCACATGAAAAGGAAGTTGTACTGGAGGATTATTTAAAAAAACTCAAGACGATAAATATGTCCAAGGTAACAAGCTCAGAGGACAAAGCAGCCAAGCCCGCGAAACTGAAGTATGAGGTGATGGAAACAGTTTTAACAGAGGAGTACGGAATGCTGTCTCTTCTCAAGATAACATTATATACAGGAAGACACCATCAGATTCGTGTACAGCTGTCAAATGCAAGACTCCCTATATGGGGTGACAATAAATACAATAAAGCATTTGTAAAAAAGAAAGAATTTACTTCAATAGCTCTCTGGTCACACAAGTTTGGATTCAAGCATCCCAAAACAAAGGAGCACGTGGAATTTACTTCCCTTCCCAACAGCTACCCATTTACGCTTTTCAACATATAGTATATTTATGTAAACTAAAATGAGGTGGAATATGATAACATATAAAGATATAAAAAACAGCAGGGAAATTCAAACATACATTAAAAGAGCAGATGAAACGTTAGCGGCGTTAGGATATACAGAACACGCTTTTGCACATGTTGGAAAGGTTGCGGAACATGCGCAGCACATTCTTAAAGTGTTGGGTTACGATGACAGGACAGCGGAGCTTGCAAAAATTGCAGGATATATGCATGATATAGGCAATGTGGTGAACAGAGTTGACCATGCACAAAGCGGAGCTATAATGGCATTCCGCATACTTGATAAAATGGGAATGGATGTAGATGAAATTGCGACCATAGTTTCAGCCATAGGAAATCACGACGAATCCACAGCCGTTCCTGTAAATGAAGTCGCCGCTGCGCTGATTTTAGCAGATAAATCTGACGTGCGCCGCACGAGAGTAAGAAACCGTGTCAAGGCAAGTTTTGATATTCACGACAGAGTAAACTACTCCGTGGAATCTTCAAATCTGGTTATTGACACTGAAAACAAATATTCAATTCTGTAACTAAAAATAGATACAGAAATGTTCGCAATTATGGACTATTTCGAAATATTTTTAGGGAGGATGCTGCTGTGCAGAAGAGCATCCGAATTTTTAAACCTTCGATTCAAGCTTGTAATTAACGGNNGCTTTAAGAACGGCTTGCCCTATGCTGAAAATCAAAATCGGTATTGGCTGCTGCTTTTTTATATGTATTGAAGATTCTGATATTTTAAAAAACCAGAAATGAAGGAGTGAAAATATGAAGCGGGAAATTGAAGAAAAATTGGCCCGCTCGTTAACTGCTGAAACAACAGGCTTAATACCTTTTTTGCCATACTTGCTTCAGGATTTATGGGAATTGGGAAGTAATCCTGGAGAAATAATAAGGCTATTAAAGGAACACTTGCCTGCTTTACAACATACTAAAATATTAGACCTGGCATGCGGAAAGGGTGCAGTTTCGATAAAGGTTGCCAATGAACTAGGAGTAAGTGTTTATGGCTTTGATTTAATAGCAGAATTTATTGATTATGCCGGACAAAAAGCTAAAGAATATGCAGTTGAATCCTTATGCCATTTTACCGTGGGAGACATAAATGAGGTAGTTAATAATGAAAGCGGCTATGATTGTGTCATATTTGGTGCAGTGGGGAATGTTTTGGGTAATCCGCAGGAAACATTGGAAAAGCTGATGAAGACCATTAAGTACAATGGATTTATAATCATCGATGATGCTTATGTACATGACGAATTAGCGAACAAAGAAGTAAAATATAAGAATTATGAATACCTTACACGTGAGCAATGGATAAACCTGTTTAAAAAGCTTGGATTAGGCCTTGTAGAAGAAGCAACAGCAGATGACGATTACGACTTTGATTCCGACAATAGGGCAATTGCCATGCGTGCAGACGAACTGACTGTCAGTTATCCTGAAAAACAAGAGCTTTTTTACGGATACGTACAAAGCCAGCTAAATGAAAGTGATGATTTAACTGACAACATTGTAGGCGTCACATGGATGCTGCAAAAGATACAATAAATTTTGGGCCAAAAAATCTTATGATACAATCAATATGAGTAAGATTAATAACATAAA
Source organism: Clostridiales bacterium (assembly GCA_003514865.1). The sequence continues at coordinate 6,378 of DOON01000016.1, read as the reverse complement.
GGGGCACATTATAGGAAAAACCGTTATATTCCAACGAAAATTTATTAGCTTCAATAAAAAATCCGCGTTTTAAAAAGATAAAGCAGAAAATGTCTTAAGTCACATAAAACATTTTTTGCATAAGCGTTAAATATAACGTCCATCTATTTAAGCCATAGTACACTCTTAATGAAAGTAGTATAAATACATAACGATGCATAAAAATCGAAAATTTTTTAGAACGANNAAATCCATCGGTCTCAATAAGAAATTCGTATTTTAAAAGATAAAGCAGAGAATGTCGTAAGCTGCGTAAAGCATTTGTGCATATTATTGCAAAATTAAGTGTACAACTATATAATATGGTATGTTGCAATACAAGCTTTGATACAATCATAGTACGGGATTTGAATAACCCACCTACATTTATATAGCTAAAACCTTTAATTTTTACGGATATATTGAAGAGTAATTGCTACTTTCGCGCACTTGTGCATATTTCCTTGCCTTGAATATGTGTTCCTGCAAAAGAGCCATTATGCCTGATTTTTTCAGTCACTTTGGCTCATTCTTTGAGTTGCTTTGCTATAGCACCTTTTTGGTTTCTACGATGGTTACATTCTTTCGGGGACTTCAATTCCAAGTAAGTCAACAGATATTTCGAGAATCTTACATGTAAGTGAACTTAGGCTCAGCCATGAATTTCTCTGTTCAATGTCGATTTCGGATATTATTTTACTGCTGTGATAAAACCTGTTGTATGCATTGGATAAATCATATATATATTCGCATAATTTGTTTGGAGCGTTCTCGTAAGTGCTGTATTCAACAGATTCATTAAATTTTGATAATTTAAGCATCAGCTCCCTTTCATATATGCTTTTGGGTTTATGCATAAAATGTGTGCTACAGTAGTTTTTTTCGGCATCGGCCTTTTTTAAAATTGATTTAATACGGACAATGGTATATAGGATATATGGCCCGGTATTTCCTTCAAAGGATGAAAATTTATCTATATCAAATATATAGTCCTTAGTGACCTGATTTGATAAGTCACCGTATTTCAGTGCAGATAATCCAACCTTAGCGGCAATATCGTTTATTTCTTGCTCAGAAAATTCTCTATTTGAATCAAGTTTTTTTAAAACGCTGTTTTGAATATTTTCAATCAGGTCCTGCAGTCTCATGACTCCGCCTTCTCTTGTTTTAAAAGGCTTTCCGTCTTTGCCGTTCATTGTACCAAACCCGATAAAGTCAAAAGAGAGATTCTCGTCTGCAATTTTTGTTTTTTTGGCGCATCTGAAAACCTGTTCAAAATGCAGACCCT
>DOON01000016.1:0-5021 GCA_003514865.1 Clostridiales bacterium | reverse complement strand
AACCCTCTGCCATATGGTAGCAAGGTCAGTTGTGCTGTATAATGTAGCACCATTAGATTTAAGAACTATTATAGGCGGAATGTCATGTGAATCTCCCTCTTCGGCAACATCAATTACCAATGCTCCATTGCTTACATACATATAGTTGTTCATTTTAGGATATTCAACCATTTCACCGATGTATTTCTCGCAATCACTTTCACCCAGCCACAAGTCGAAATGAACGTTTAATGAATTGTATATTTTCTTCAAGTCCTTTACAGAAACATCTAATATGTGTTTCCATAAAGCAATATATCCTCTGTTTCCCATTTGAAGGTCGAATGTAAATTTTCTGGCCTCCTCCATNNTTTCAAGCTCATCTATTGTAAATGGCGGAGTGGTCGGATATTCCCCGTCGTAATTTTCAATGAAATAAGGGAGCTCCGGCATACGTCTTTTCAGTTCGGATATAACCATGCCTATTTGCAGTCCCCAATCGCCTAAATGAACGTCCCCTATCACATTATTTCCAAGGAACCTGTGCATTCTTTTAATTGCTTCTCCTATAACGGCTGCACGAATATGTCCCACATGCAGAGGTTTTGCCACATTTGCCCCGCCGTAATCCACTATTATTGTCAATGGCTTATCTGTTTCTGCACAGCCGAATTTTGAATCTTTGCTCATATTATTGAGATAATCGACCAAAACACTGTCCTTAATATTTATATTGATAAATCCTGGACCGGCAGAAGAAATATTCTCAAACAATGAGTTGTTCTTAAGAAATTCCAATATTTCATTTGCAATCAGTATAGGTGATTTCTTATATTTTTTAGATGCAGATAATGCCCCGTTACATTGAAACTGGCATAAATCAGGTCGGTCGGACACAGAAACATTTCCGAAATTTCTTTCATATCCACACTTTATAAAAGCGTCATCCACCGTATTGCTCAACATTTTAATTAGTTTCTCNNATATAAAACCCGCCTCAAATAATGAGGCGGGCTAAAATCCGCGGTACCACTCAAATTGACAAATGTCCACTCAATTACTTTAACGCAGTCAACGTACTATCTTTGCAGGTGCTCAGATATCTTCTCCAAGGCCCTTTTCACTGTCGGCTCTCCTGCAGGACTCACACTCTGTTCCTGCTCGCTGAAGGATACACCCCAGTTACTGTTCTCTTCACAGAATTTTTAATTAATATTAATGGTTATTTTATATTGTATGCCGGTGTATGTCAATATGTAATTATTAATGACCAGTAATTCGTAAGGAATATCGATGATGAAATTATTAAGGCAATATATACAACCGGAGATTATTCAGCTTATATAGCATTTATCATGCTATATAAGCTGCCAATCTGTCTGCAGTAAGTTTTAAGCAGTACGATTTTTCAATTATTGAATCCAAATAGCCTTCAAATATATTAATAATTGGTTTTTCTGTTGAAAAATAAAAATTATTTGATACTTCATCCGTATAAATATTTGTGTTTCCTATGGATATTGATGAAGGAGTTAAAAATATTGAAGGATTGCTGCAATAAAAATTATTAAAATCAACAGTATCAGATATACAATAGAATTCAAAATTCTCATTTTGTCTCATGCATTCACATATATTCATAAAGTGTTCCTTTACCTGTTCTTTTGTAAACACATGCTTTTTCCCGCCTATTTCAATTCGTCCCGTATTTATATAATGCACAAGCAGTGACTCGTAAATTAATATTTTCACTTTATTAAACTTTGTATATTTTTCAAAAACCTTGCTTACTTGTTCAAGATATTCCATATGCTCATGCCATTCCGCACCTTCCAAGTTAAGTTCGTTATTTCTAATTAAATCCTGAAAAATGCTCTTTGGAATTAAAATTGACGGTGATTCTGAAAATAATATTCTTTGATTATCTTGTAAAAATTGATTTAGCTGAACATTAGTTTTTCTTAGAGAAATGGGCATAACATAGCTTAATGCTTTTTCCATATGACGGATTATCAAGCCATAGCTGCTGTTTACGGCTTCAATATATTTTTTATCAAAGCTGTAATAACATAGAAAAACCACATTATTTAAATGAACAATATTTAGAGCAAATACATCATTTATTACTAAAAATTGAGGGGTTTCTGTCTTTTGCATATGTATATTAAAATCAATGAAGTAATTGCCGGATGTCAATGAAAGGATGTTATTGCACAATATAAATGGGTCATACGCATATTTCTCGAATGAAGCACACATGTTTAACCTTAAACTTTTTAAGTTCATATTATGAAGCTTATTAATTATGTCTGCCATGTGGTATTCAAATTCCTGAAAAATATTTATAGTTGTATTTATAGTTATATCCTTCACTTTACTATATTCAAGCTGCTGAAGTACATCTGCTATTAAATGAGCAACCTCTACATCAGATGTAACCAACGAAATATTTTTGTTCATATTACCTTCTAAGGTTGAAAATCCCAAATCTGAGTAGTAATTACTCATAAGATCAGTCTTGATATTTTCAAAGTCATTACCATCAGACAATATATGCGCCAGTTTCTCGCATATAGAATCAATATTTTTTTCTGAAGGTAATTTCTTTCCTGTAATCCACTTGCTTAAATATGTAGGATCATACCCTAACTGTTGAGAAACAATATTGGATTTAGTTTCTTTATCGGTGATTAACTTCTTTAAAAAATTTCCAAAATTATTGTCCATAGCTTTAACCCTTCCAAATATTATTGATTCAATTGAATTAAATTTTAAGTAATTGAAAAAAATGAATAAAAAATATTGCATATTAGTTCAATTGAATTTACTTAATTTATATACTAATATAAAACACAAGAACTATCAAATAAATTTTTAATGACAGGAGGTGTAAAGTTGTATAGCGATAAACTCAGAAGTCACTTAAAATCTTTCGAAAGATGCAAGTATTTAAAAGTTGAAGGTCCTGACGATGCTAGAGAAAAAGTTCTTGTTGACTGTTCATTCGGAGTTAATCCTTTTGGTCACAGTGAAAACATAAAAATATATAATGTAGACAAGCGCATTGATGTAAGTAACTATACAGAGCTTGGAGCATTTCGTCTAAGAAAAGTAATAATTGATTATTGGTATCCTATTGCTAAATTGGATTATGAGAACATATCAATTTCAGATGGATCAATGGGGATAATAGATTCAATCAACAGTCTTTTCATTAATGTTGGAGACAGAGTCTTAGGTTACAGCCCACAGTTTCCCGAATATGTAGAAAGCCTAAAAATTCGCGGTGGGATATATTCGCCGGTACTGTTAAAAGAGGATAACGGCTATAAGTTCAATGCAGATGATATCGTTAACAGCTTAAATGATAACGTATACAAACTTGTTTACATTGATAATCCAAACAACCCAACCGGACAGATAATTACTATTCAAGAAATTGAGAGGATAATAAAGAAAGCAAATGAAGTCAATACGATTGTAATCATCGATGAAGCTTATGGTGATTATATGCCAAAAGATAATTCAGCTATAAAATTTATTGGCAAATATAAAAACTTATATGTAATTAAAAGCTTCTCGAAAGCGTATTCCTTAGCTGGAATAAGAATTGGCTATTTGGCAGGAAGCAATGAATTAATGAAATGTTAAAATATCATTGAGGATTATTTAGTAAATCAAGTGGCTGTAAATACTGCTGAAGTAGCATTAAATGACAAAGATTACTTGGAAAAGACTATCGAGAAAACCAAGAAAGTCAAATCGAAAATTTTAACCTCAATTCATAAGTTGAAAATATTAGAGACTGATATACAAGTGCCTATTTTTACTGCAGTATGCCAAAACAAAGATATAAACCTGTATAAATTGATGAGAAGCTATGGCATAAATACCTCTTCGGGATTTCTGAATTTAGGTGATAATTCTGTGAGGATAAGAATTCCAAAAGAAGCCGAAGAATTAATAGAATTACTAAAGAAGATGGAGGAAACAATCTAATGAATGACAACAAATTAAATGCACCTCAAATTATCTCTATTGGCGGTGCCTTCATGGGGTTTGTAATTGGTTCAAGCTTTGCATCCGGTCAGGAATGTTTGCAATATTTCTCAGGTCACGGTGTATGGGGAAGCATTGGTGTTGGAATAATTGCGGTTATACTGTACGCTTGGTTCAGCGCAACAATAATTGAGGACGGAAGAAATTTGCAGCTGACTCAGACAAATAAAGTGTTTGAATTTTATCTTGGAAAATACTTGGGAACATTTTGCGAATGGTTTACACCGATAATGCTGTTTTTTGTATATGCCTTGATGATTTCAGCGTCGGGCTCGACTTTTGAAGAATATTATGGATTTAATGGCAATATAGGTAGAATCATAATGATAGTAGCTTCTCTGGCAACAGTTTTGTTAGGACTTAAAAATTTAGTTAAAATAATAGGATATATTTCACCATTTCTTTTAGTAGGAATTATGATAATAGGTATTATGGCTATAGCTAAAAACCCTCAGGGTATTCAACAAGCAGATGAAGTTCTCAAAACAATAGAAGTTAAAAACAACTTTGACAATTGGTTTGTTTCTGGTTTGTTGTATGGAGCATATACAGTTACAGGTGTTGTCCCTTATCTTGCGGGAATTGGTGCCAGCACTGCAACTAACAAAAAGAATGCCATTGGTGGCGGGCTTTTTGGAGGTATAGCATTCATTATTGCAGTTATGATACTAAACTTCGGTCTGCTTGCTAATATCAGCAGTGTATACAACTTAGAAATTCCGTCACTGTTTGTTGCAGATCAGGTAAGCCCGATATTCGGCAAAATATTTGCCGTTATGCTCATACTTGGTATTTATACAACAGCCGTTCCAATGATGTTTACAGCTTGTAACAAGGTGTCAGAAGACGAAAAGAGCATTAAGTTTAAGGTGGCGGCAATTGTAACAGCAATAGTAGGTTTCTTTGGAGGACAGCTATCATTCTCAACCATGGTTGGAATAATATATCCGATTTCAGGATATGTGGGACTTATCATTTTTGCT
>DOON01000203.1 GCA_003514865.1 Clostridiales bacterium | reverse complement strand
TCTTCGTCTTCATCTTCATATATGGTAATATTAATGCAGGTATATTTTTTCAGCATCAATACAACGCCAATAACAATACTTCTTATGTCAGTCATATTTCTACCCTCATCATTTTTACCATTATAACACAGTTTTATAGTTTGATAAATATGTATTTGAATTTAATGCTTGTACGGCTGCAAAATGTCATAAAATTTCATCAGCATCATGTAAGCTTCCTGATACGTGCAGAAATCGGAAGGTCTGAAGTCGGCTTCGTCCGAATCAAACAGACCTAAGTTTGCAGCAAAGTATATAAGCGGTTTTTCGGTCTCCTTAACATCTGAAATATCATTATAATCAATTACCTTATAGTCGGAAATATCCATGCCCAGCTCATTGCCTATGTAGCTGAAAAGCTTTGCTGCTTCAAGCCTAGTCATATATTCCTTTGAAACAGATCTCCAGCTTTCATCTATGAGACCCATCTGATAGGCCTCCTGCAGCCTCTTCTCACCATGAGTTTTCTCACTTTTATTAACAAACGCTTCGCCCTTTACGGGGTCTATTGCAACATTGTTTTCCTGGTTAATTATTTCAAAGGATTGGACGAATTCTTCTTCCCCTAGCTTGCTTTCAGTAATATTAAGTGCTAATGTGTAAAAATCTTCTTTTGTAATATATGAATTGTATACGCCGTCAAATTCCTCCGGAATGAGCGAGGCTTCTTTCATGGTCTTAATTACTTCCAATGCCCATTCATCAGGCTTCTGTGGTATTGCTTCCAGCCACAGTCTTGATTCCGGTGTTACTGATACAAAGCATTGATCTGCCACCGATGCCAGATACTCAATTTTTTTATGGATAACTGAATAGTCTCCGTTGCTTGCATTCCTCAGTACATCAGGGCGTGTCACCGCGAGCCATATCAAATCAGCAACCTCATCTCTCAGACTCATTGCTGAATGCTTGTTTGCATATACTTTGTCATATCCCTCTCCCCATGTGCCGTAGGGATATCCTTCGTTGAATTTGTCAAATTCTTTTTTAATTTTTTCATGCCCGTATATTCTGAATATATAATCTCCTGCAAAATGGCTCATCTCGCGCACGAGACTTTCTTCCGATGCCGCACAGGTATCATGGTAAAGGCTATTTTTAAGTACATTAAGATGTATATCAGCGCTGCCGGTATTTAATTTGTACTCATAGAACAAGTCGCCTACTTTTTCAGTTTTACTTAATATAATATTTGTCGTTATTTTATTATCTAAATAGTAATTTGTGATTTCTTTAATCACCCCATTTGGGAATCTTCTTAATCCGCACTCCAGCACCATCATGCAATCCCCATAGTCCTTGTACTCTTCCCCGTCAGGAATTACAATGTTGATTCCATAGGTTTCCTCAAGGTTGGTCTTTGTCGCGTCCTCATTCAATGTCTTATTAGTAAATCCATATACACTATTTCCAATCAGGCAAAGTGCCAATGCAATGCATAGAATTCTTCTGATTATTATCATACCATACCTCACGGTTAATATTTTTATTACTGAGCTAGCGTGATTATTTAAGAATTATAGCATATAATTAAATTTTAATCAATATAAATATGCAAACGTTTACGGTTAAAAAAAGTCTTTAATTTTGTTGTTAATTGTTATACTATTATATTATCAAACAAGTATTTTAGCACAAAAAATTTTAATTAAGGAACTATATATGAAGATTACCGTAATTTCTGTGGGGAAAATCAAGGAAAAATTCTTTATGGATGCAATAAATGAATATTCAAAGAGACTGTCAAAATTTTGCAAGCTGACAGAGGAAGTGCTTTCTGACGAGAGAGCCGATGAAAGCTTTTCGCAAGCTGAAATAGAACAGGTAAAAGTAAAGGAAGGAATTAAAATATTAAATAAAATACCAAAAGGCTCATATGTAATTGTACTTGATGTGAATGGAAAAATGCTGAGCTCTGAGGAGCTGGCGGAAAAAATCAGCACGTTGGCGGTTGGCGGCACATCAGACATAACCTTTATAATAGGCGGAAGCAACGGGCTTTCTCAGGATGTGCTGGACATGGCTGATTTCAAGCTCTCTTTTTCAAAAATGACCTTTCCTCATCAGCTTTTCAAGGTAATTCTTCTGGAGCAGATATACAGGGCATTTAAGATTAATGCCAATGAGGCTTACCATAAATGAGTTCATATATGAACANNAATAATTGTAGAAGTATATATTTTTTGTGAACAGTTTAGGTTAAAGGAGAGATACATATGGGAATAAGAAAAGCCATAATAGATGATTGGAAGGAAATCTCAGAACTACTTGAACAGTTGGATTATCCAAATACCGAATCGTTTATTAAAGTTAAAATCGAAAAGCTTCTCAATCATCCTGATGAAGAATTGTTAGTTTATGAATATGAAGAAAGAGTTATCGCTTTTATTTCATTACATTTTATTCCGCAAATAGCTTTAGAAGGTGATTTCGCAAGGATTAGCTACTTTGCAGTTGATAAAGCAATTAGGAGTAAAGGAATAGGTCGTGAAATTGAGAATCATTGTGTTAATTTTGCAAAAGAAAGAAGATGCGATAGAATCGAAGTTCATTGTCATTCAAGAAGACTAGATGCACATAGGTTTTATTTCAGGCAAGGGTATAATGAATCACCAAAATATTTAATGAAGAAAATTGTTTATTAATTTTATGTTATAACAGTAATCTCTCTATTCCGTGCATGGATAGAGAGGTATTTTAATTAGAATAACTTTATAATGATTTCAAGGAGTGGATATTATGGAATGGATAGAACGATTGAACAAATCTATTATCTACATCGAACAAAATATTGCGGATGAAATTGATTATGAACAATTGGCGAGGGTTGCCTGCTGCTCTTCATATCNNAATGGCCTGCTGCTCTTCATATCATTTTCAGAGGATGTTTGCCTATATGGCAGGTATTTCTCTCTCAGAATACATCCGACGCAGGCGAATGTCCCTGGCTGCAGCCGATCTGCATGGCGGAGACGAAAAAATACTGGATGTTGCATTGAAGTACGGATACAATTCACCGACTGCATTTAACCGCGCTTTCCAGAGTGTACACGGAATTGCACCGTCCTTGGTTAAGAAAAGTGGCGTTTCTATTAAGTCGTATCCCCCTATAAGTTTTAAAATAACTGTAAAAGGAGTGGAAGAAATGAATTACAGAATTGAAAAAAAGGAAGCATTTCGAATTGTAGGTGTGTGCAGGCCTCTATACAAGGAAATGGAAAAAAACTTTGAAATTGTGCCACAAATGTGGCAGAAGGTTACCGCCGATGGCACTATTCCGAAATTAGTGTCAATGATGAACATGCAGCCTATGGGAGTGTTAGGTGTAAGTCTCTGCAACGATGATGAAGAATGGAAATACTTTATTGCCGTTGCAAGCACTGNNATTTCCCTGGTGAAGGTTCGATGCCCCATTCAATTCAGGAGTTGGAACAACGCATCATAACAGAGTGGCTGCCAACATCAGGATATGAATATGCCAACGGACCCGACATGGAACTTTACCTCAATGCAGACCCGCAGAATGCAAAGTTCGAAGTGTGGATACCTGTTACTAAAAAATAACGTCGGTCATGTAAATAAAAAATACATGTAGTGATTAGCTCACATGTATTTTTTTATTTTTGAATACTTATATCTATACCTACCCATATAATGACGGCTATAATAATAGCACTAAAGTGAATTTATCACTTCCATTGCCTTATGATACAGGTGTGGTTGAATTTCCGGGTATGTCAGTCTTTCAGGCACACTGTCAAAGAACTCTATTTTTTCGATTTCACTTTCTAAAGTTCCTCTAAAAGATTTAACCTCAGCATAGAACAACATGCCGAATGACTCATCTTCGCTTTGATTAAGCCGGGTTTTTCCTGTTACCGAATAGACCGAAACAGGTCTGATTTCAAAGTCAATTGCTCCGGTCTCCTCCTGAAGCTCCCGTACGGCAGCCTCGTTTATGGTTTCACCTGCTTCTCTGTGCCCTCCGGGCATTTCATAGGTCTCTCTTTCCCTGTGCTTACAAAATACCCATTTATCTTCATATTTAGTCATAACTACGGCAAATTTTAACTCTGCATCATTTGCCTCATCGTAAAAGTTTACTTTCATTACTTTGTCTCTGCCTTATTAATTCCTTCCTGATACCAGCTGATTATTTCCCCGGAAACTTTTTCAGGATCGGTGCCGTTTGTGAATCTTGCCGAGAAATCCAGTTTGCCGGATTTGAAACCGTACATGGGATCATAGTATTCCTCCATGAGCGCAGCTGCAACAAAATCAAAATTCCCTTCAGAAATTTCTTTTTTCATCGCCTCTATTTTATCCTTTGAAATATATCTGCCAAGCATATCCATTGCCTTGATTGATTCGGATTTCCAGCTGTCATTAAGTATGTAGTCCTTTTTAAGGTTATTGACTCTTGACTGCATATCAGCATCAATATAAATTTGTATGCCCTGCTTCATTTTATCCGATATGAATTTCGGTATGGCTACGCTTCCTATTTTCTGGCTTTCAGCCTCCACAAATACATATTTGTCTCCGGCATCCATGAGCTGATCGTATATTTTTGTTTCAAATTTTTTCTGAGAATTGCATTTTCCCAGTCCTATGCTTCCCAGTAGTGAGCCTCTGTGGTTTGCTGCGCCTTCCAGGTCCAGCACTGAGCAACCGTGACTTTTCAGGCTGTGAAGTATCTCCGTCTTGCCCACACCGGTATTGCCGCTGATTACTATGTATGTGACTCTGTCATTGAGCTGTGGCAAGGCATCCATAACCTCTCTTCGATAGCTCTTGTATCCTCCCTCTATCTGACAGATCGGTATGCCTACTGAACTGAAGGCTGAAACAAAAAAACTGCTTCTGTAGCCGCCTCTTGCACAAAATGCTGCCAACGGATCATGTCCTGATTTTAATTCCAACACCTGTTCCATAATATCAGGAAGCTTTGGGGATATAAGCTTTACTCCCAGCCTTTTGGCTTCATTTTTTCCCACATGCATGTATGTGGTCCCTACTTCTTTTCTTTCCTCATCATTGAGAAGCGGTATGTTCACAGCTCCTGTTATTGTATCATCCTCGTACTCAGAAGGGCTTCTGACATCTATCATCAAAAATTTACCCCTTGCTTCGCTGTAGTTCACCGTATTGTAATAATTGTTTTTTTCCTGCATTTTAACATGTTACCTGCTTATTGAGATTTGTCCCTGTATTTATTTTAGAGTTACTATTATAGCATATATTTATTATGGCAACAAATATAATATAAATTAATTCTTGAAATATTCAGATTTAAGCATTGAATAAATAATCTGGTCCAGATATCCTCTTTCTGACTTGTAATTTTGCCTGAGCACTCCCTCGCGCTTCATTCCCATGCTTTCGTAAAGTTTGATTCCGATGTGGTTATCAGGATATACGTCAAGCCAGAAGCGATTCATCCTCAAATCCTCGAAGGCGAATTTAAACAGCGCCTCCATTACCTCTCTGCCGTATCCCATACCTTTTTTTGAAATCACTATTCTCCTCAGCTCAAATATCTCTGACCTGTTGTCTGTATCTATCAATGCAAAGCCAACTGTTTCATCGTCTTCATTCTGTTTAATCACAAAAAGTAAAATATTTTCTGCCTCTATTTCGGACTTATGCTGCTCATAGCTTCCCTTCCATACAAAATCCGTGCTGTCCTTATGCCTTTCCATTTCCATGATTGAGGCTATGTCTGTTTCCAGTGCTTCCTTTAAATAAAGTCTATTTGTTTTAATCATTGTGCCTCCANNTCACGACCCTGCAGATTATAAAAGTTTTTCATGATAAAAAGAGGACTTCCTAAAGTCTCATTTCCATAGTATTTTCTTTAAATCCGAGAGATTTATAAAAATTAACAGTTTTTGTGTTTTCAAACGAAACCGTTATCGAAATATTTGTACAGCCCTTGTTTTTCAGCCATTCAATATGGCTGTTCATGAGTTTGTTCCCTATTCCCTGTCCCCGCGCCTCTTCAGACACATGAAGAGATTGGGTTTCACCTTCGCCTCCCATAACTGTGGATATACAATATCCCAGCATTCCACCTTCTTCATTTTCGGCCAGTGTAATTTTGATGCATTCTTCGCCAAA
>DOON01000104.1:6952-7272 GCA_003514865.1 Clostridiales bacterium | reverse complement strand
TATTTATCGCTCAGTGCTTCTTTTCTTTCTGTGTATGTCTTTTCTTGCTTTTCCATGAAGCATCCGTCTTTAGCTTCCTGATAGACATCTTCCAGAGATGCGTTTCTTCTGTCAGTACGGTCTGTCAATTTGATTATGTGGTATCCGAACTGTGTTTTAACAGGCTCGCTGATTTCTCCCACCTGCATTGAGAATACTGCATCTTCGAATTCCTTCACCATCTGGCCTCTGCCGAACTGTCCTAATGCTCCGCCTGCCTGCTTTGATGGGCAGCTTGAATACTGTGCGGCAGCTTCTTCAAATGACATTCCGTCTGTTAT
>DOON01000104.1:0-6794 GCA_003514865.1 Clostridiales bacterium | reverse complement strand
TTTCTTAGGCTGTACTGCTGAAGCATTGATTTTCTCATATTATTCATCACTTCAACAAATTCATCTTCATTTTCGAGATTTCTCTCCAATGCATCTGAATACATCAATTCATGCATTACTAGTTCGTCTATAAGTTTCTTCCTGCCATCTGGACCCTGAAAATATGAAGCATTCTGTCCCAGATTTTTTACCAGAGCGCTTAGATCTGATTCCCTTATTTCTCTTCCGTCTACCTTGGCTATTGTTTTATTTTCCATTTTTTCTCCTGATATTTTTATTCTATCGCCGTCTCGTTCACATATTTGCCTATTCGCTGTCGCTCATGCAAANNTGCAAATCTGGAACTCGTTGCAGTTGACCTACCGCCATTTTTTCTCCCTGTCGGTCTAAAAATGGGGCTAGGCATACATTAAATATGACAGTTGAGTACAACTCCACTGTCACACATATTTTATTCTTCTTCTTCCATGAACTCTAATAGGTTTGATAATTCTGCGATGCATTTGTCCTCATCAGAACCCTTTGTTATAATAATAAGCTCGTCGCCCTTCATTGCACCTAAAGCCATTATGCTTATGATACTCTTACCGTTTGCTTCCTGAACGCCCTTCTTTATTATTATTTCACTTTCAAAATTCCTTGCCTTCTTAACAAATATAGCAGCAGGTCTCGCATGCAGTCCTATTTTATTTTTTAATATTACTTTTTGTGATCTCACTATTTACACCTCTCTTCTCATGACCTGATAACCCTTCAGCAATTTCTTCAATTTTTCTTAATCTATGATTAACGCCTGATTTTCCAAGTGGAGGATTCAGCATTTCACCCAGCTCCTTCAAGCTTGCATTTGTATGCTTAAGTCTTAAATAAGCAAGCTCCTTTAAATGTTCAGGAAGTCTATCCATAGCTTTATGTTTTTTTAACACCTTAATATTGTTAATCTGTCTCATAGATGTGTCAACAATTTTGTCAAGGTTTGCAGTCTCACAGTTTATAACCCGATTAATCTGGTTTCTTGTTTCCTTAACTGCTCTTACGTTTTCAAATTCAAGCACTGCGTTGTTTGCACCCAGCAATGCCAAAAGATCTGATATCTGCTCGCTTTCCTTGATGTAAGTAACATAGTAATTCTTGCGGAGTATTGTTTTTCCCATAATTCCGAATCCCTCCAGCAATCTGCATATACCCTTGCTGTGCTCTTCTCTGCTGCTTATGAACTCGGCGTGATAGGATTTTTCCGGATCGCTTATGGAACCGCAGCCCATAAAGGCTCCCTTTATATAGGCACGCTTGCAGGCATCATTTTTTGTCAGCCCCTCCGGAACACCAAAATCAAATGTCATGATGTTGAAGTTGTCAGCAGATGCAATTCCGGTTTCCTGCAAGAAATTTTTGGCTTCTTCATCGCCTATTTTTATAATGTAATTATTGTGCTTTTTAAGCCTGTTAGTTTTTTCAACACTCACTTGGGTTGAAATTTCAAATGCCGTTTTAAGGAGCCTGAATATACGCCTTGCAACAGCTGCATTTGCTGTTGAAAATTCAATCTCCATTTTGTTAAAACCTTTAAGGGTTACATACCCCATGGTTCTCACCAATGCTGCCGTCTCCGACTTAGCACTGAGTATATCGTCTATTTCTGTCCTCGACAGCTCATCTTTAGTTTTAGAAGAAAATGTCATATTGCCACCTTAATTATAGCAATGAAATCTTATATCTTCGATAGCTTTTTTAATAATTTTTCTTTCATCATCATAGCGTGCAATTATCAACGATCTTTCAAAAGGAAGGAATTTTGCTTCCACAAACCCTTCATTTATTTGAGCAATACAGTTCATATTTCGTGCCATCATCAAATACCAGTGAACCTCTTTATTTATATGAACTCTATCCATGTAGCATGTGCGGTTGAATTCATAGTTTATTTTCCCCAGATATTTTATTGTAATTACTTTTGCTCTCGTCTCCTCATAAACTTCACGTAAAGCAGTTTCCTTCAGCGATTCGTTTTCTTCAACTCTTCCCTTCGGAAGCACCCAATCTCCGTTAAACTTCTTTAACATCAATATGCTGTTTTTGAAAAAAACAATTCCTCCAGCACTTATTTCTTCAATCATATTGCCCCAACTTTCAATATTGTAGTTTATATAATAGCACAATATTAAAAAAAATCAAACATATATTTACAGTGTACAATAAAAACAATTGCATTTCAACTTTTTTATGATAAAATTTTTACACAATAAGCTTTAATCGTCGTTTCTGGACGGCTTATCTCCAAAATACTGATAATAATCCACTCTTACATCACCGTTGAACAGCTTTCTTTTTCTGTCGGCCTTTCTTCCAAAGTCTCTTTCGAAGCTCTCAACAGAAGTGATAACATAGGATGACCACGTTTTAGCCTTGCCGAAAACCAGCCCTAATTTTTTGTGGATTTTCTGTATGTCGTTATCTTCTCCGATTCTTTCTCCATATGGCGGATTTGTTATTAATATTCCGTTGGGGCACATGGGTTCTCTTACATTCATAATGTCCTTAACAAAAAATTCAATACAGTCATCTACACCCGCTTCTATGGCATTTCCCTTTGCTATCTCTATTGCCTTACGGCTTATATCCGAAGCATAGATTCTGATATCTGAATTCAGGTCAATTTTTTTCCTTGCCTCTGTTTTCGCATTTTTCCAGTATTCATCTTTAACAATTGGCCAGCTCTGGGATGCAAAGGATCTGTTGAGCCCCGGAGCTATGTTTCGACCTATCATAGCTGCTTCAATTGCTATTGTTCCGGAACCGCAAAGGGGATCATACATCACTCTGTCCTTATTCCAGAAGCTGAGCTTCACAAGTGCTGCAGCCATAGTTTCCTTTAATGGAGCCTCCATGGATTTTTCTCTGTAGCCTCTTTTGAACAGTCCTTCTCTGGCACCTGTTGTGTCAATTGAAACTGTGGCAACATCCTTGTGAATGGATATCAGTATAGTAAATTCTGCTCCTGTTTCAGGCATCCAGTCCACGTCGTATTCTTCGCAAAGTTTTTTCGATATTGCCTTTTTAACAATTGCCTGGCAATCCGGCGTCGAATACAGCTTGGATTTAACGCTTTTGCCCTTGACAGTAAACTTTCCGTTCTTTGTAATCCATTTTTCCCACGGTAGATCATATGTCTTGTCAAAAAGTTCCTCAAAGCTGTAAGCTTCAAACTGGCCCATTACCAGCATAACTCTGTCGGCACATCTCAGGTTGATATTTGCTCTTGGAATATCTGCAACCTCAGCATCAAAGTACATCCATCCGTTATCCGTCAGGACATTCTCATATCCCAGATCGTTTAATTCTCTTTTAACGACTGCCTCCAACCCAAAAGCCGATATGGCAGCCAATTTAATTTTTTCCATTGTAATCCTTTCTGCCGCTATGGTTCTATACCGTATTTTTCTAATTTATAATACAGTGTAGCTCTTGGAATCTTCAGGCGTCTTGCGGCTTCCGCCTTGTTGAAGTTCAGCTCTTCAAGAGTTTTTTGTATAATGAGCCTTTCTATTTTATCAATATATTCATCCAAACCTGATTCATATTGATTTATTTCATCCGTATTTATTACCTTGCTTATTTCATTTACCTTAATATTTTGCATATAATGTGGAAGAAATTCTTTTTCTATTTTATTCTTTCCGCTTTGAGATGCATATATTACTGAACGTTGAATTACATTTCTGAGCTCTCTTACATTTCCTTCCCAGTTGTATTCGGAAAAAATGTTCAGTATTTCATCCGGAATTTCGATTATGTTTATGCCCTGCTCCATGCAGAATTCCTGAATAAACTTGTTGGACAAAAGGACTATATCTCCCTTTCTTTCTCTCAGAGGAGGAATATTTACCTGAAATACGTCCAGGCGGTAATACAAATCTCTTCTAAATTTGTCCTCATCTATGAGTGTTCGTATATCCTTATTTGTTGCGGAAATTATTCTTACATCTATCTTTCTCTGCCTGTTGCCCCCTATTCTGGTTACGAAACCTTCCTCCAATATTCTCAGAAGCTTTGGTTGAAGCTCCATGGGCATATCTCCTATTTCATCTANNTGCACCGGTAAAAGCTCCTTCCTCATATCCGAAAAACTCGCTTTCAAAAAGCTCCCTAGGTTTTGCGCTGCAGTTTATGGGAATAAATTTTCCCTTTCTCCCGCTTTCATAATGAATTGCCTTTGCAAAAAGCTCCTTGCCCGTTCCGCTTTCTCCCTTTAAAAGTATGTTGAGAGATGATTTGGATATATTTTTACACAGGTTTATTGTTTGAATAAATCCGGCACTATTGCTTATAATCTTTGAGAAATAAGCGTCACCGGAGGAAGAAATTTTAGAATATTCTTTTTCTAAATCCAGCAGATTGGCCTGGGTTNNGCGCTGGCAACAACGAAGCTATTTTCTCTCGGGCTGTTGTATATGTTGTAAAATGGCGTCCTGCTATCAAGCACTCTGGGAAGTATGGCATTGGGGAAAATATCTCTTACATCCTTATTCAGTATGACCTTTTTAAGCACTCCAAAGTATTCCTCAGCAGTAGAATTAAAAAATATAACCCTGCCTTCCATATCTACGATGGTGATGGAATCCGGTATGTTGTCCAGTATATATTCAAAAACTCCTCTGTCATATTTTGCAAAATTGTGCTCGGCGCTCATAAACCCTCCTGTCCCGGGAATCATTGCTGTTCCAGATATATGTCTTTCAGGTTCCAGAATTTTTTAAATTCTTCATATTCCTTCTGGGCTTTTGATGTTTCTTTATCAGTCTTCACTGCACGTATAAGTATGTTTTTCGGAGTGTGCTCCATTGCAATAAACTCCATGAGCTGCACTCTGTAGCCCTTTGTTTCTAAAAACAGGCTTCTCAGAGAATCTGTAACAAGTGATGAAACTCTTTCCCTTATGAGCCCGTGCTTCAGCATGGGGTCAAGCGAAGCATTTTCTATTTTATCGTAAAATTCATGCTGACAACAAGGAACAGACAAAATTATATCTGTATTCCATTTCACCGCCTTCAGCAAAGCAGCATCAGTAGCAGTATCGCAGGCATGAAGTGTAACTATCATATCAACATTATCTCTATATTCATAATCCTGTATATCTCCGTACAGGAATTCAAGATTTTCGTAGTTAAGCTTTTTAGCAGTTTCATTGCAGAATTCTATTACTTCTTCTTTTAAGTCCAGCCCGGTTATCCTCACATTAACTTTTCTTATATGAGAGAAATAATAATACAGGGCAAAGGTCAGATAAGCCTTACCGCATCCGAAGTCTATAATCATAAAATCGCCCCTGAGCTTCCTGCGCTTGAGGGAATCATCCACTATTTCAAGAAATTTATTTATCTGTTTGAATTTATCGTATTTCTTTGCATAAACAGCGCCGTCCTTATTCATTACTCCAAGGCTGATTAGAAAATCGCAGGGTTGGTTTTCTTCAATTATATATTGCTTTTTCTTGTTATGCTCCGAAATGTCCTGCTTCTTT
Source organism: Clostridiales bacterium (assembly GCA_003514865.1). Next base: position 1,273 of record DOON01000104.1, on the reverse strand, counting down.
GCCGGTTCCTTTTCAACTGCCTTTATGCTTCCTTTCTTGCTCACCATCAATTGAAAATCCGCATCCTCGGTGAAAATATTGATATTCCTGTACTGTTCGGTTATTAATTTCATAATTTCCGGTACTGCTTCATGGTATGAATAATTGTCATGAAAAACCTGTTTATCAGTAAATTTTTCTAATTGTATGAAATTTTCATTTTTAATGGAAATGGGTCTTGCGGTTATTTTCTTATAAGGATTTTCCGACTTGTTCTTTGGTGTGGTAAATACGCCGTATATGAACTTGCTTTCGGCGATGCTTTCTTCAATTATTTCTTGTATGTTCAATGTAATACCTCTTTCCAATCTAAGGGAGCAGCTTGCTGCTCCCCTTACAAACATAGCGCAGTCTCGTTCACCAATGTATTTACTCCCTCTGGTCGCATACATTGGGAACTATGTGCGAATGACCTACCGCCATTTTTCAGAGAAAACACTCTGAAAAATGGGGTTAGGGCATCTTTTACTTATAACTGCTCTTCAGCTGAACAATCCTGTTAAATACTAAATTATCCGCCGTTGTATCAGTGTCGATTATAAAGTATCCGTGTCTCAGGAACTGGAACCTGTCCCCTGTCTTATATTCTTTGATTGAAGGTTCCAGCTTACAGTTTTTCAGGACTACCTTTGAATTCGGATTGAGCTTTTCCAGGAAATTGGTCTTATCGTAATCCTGGTCCTCCATCATGTAATCGTATAAGTTTACTTGAGCATCAACAGCATGTTTTGCGGAAACCCAGTGTATGGTTCCCTTTACTTTTCTACCTTCAAAGCCTGAGCCGCTTCTTGTTTCAGGATCGTATGTGCAGTGAACNNCAAAATCAACACACTTAACAAAGTATGCGTTTCTGAGCCTTACCTCGTTTCCGGGGAAGAGTCTGTAGTACTTTTTCGGAGGTTCTTCCATGAAGTCGTCCCTTTCTATGTACAGTTCTTTACAGAATGGAACCATTCGTGAGCCCATTTCAGGATTATCCGGATTGTTCTCGGATTCCATATATTCCACCTGGTCTTCAGGATAGTTTGTTATAATTAATTTTATCGGATTCAGAACCGCCATGACTCTCGGTGCCTTGGGGCTCAGGTCATCTCTCACTGCATACTCGAGCATTGCAATATCAACAACACTCTGTGCCTTGGAAACGCCTATTGCTTCACAGAAACTCTGTATTGCCTCAGATGTATAGCCTCTTCTTCTAAGGGCGGCAACTGTAGGCATACGCGGGTCATCC
>DOON01000200.1 GCA_003514865.1 Clostridiales bacterium | reverse complement strand
TGAATTCTGGGATATCTTCCGGTTGGCAGAACTGGTATCTCTGCTTGTAACATAAGCTTTTTAAATGTGTTGCGTATAGTTATTGGAGAATAACATTCACCTTTTAAAGATGGAAAAAAGAATTCATCTTGAATTAAGTGGGAAAATGAATCCTGTTATTGCATATGTGATGGGATTTACATTTAGTTTTGCATGGACTCCATGTGTTGGCCCCGCACTTTCTTCCGTACTTATACTGGCATCCAGCACAACAAATATACTTTCCGGAAACATGCTTGTTTTAATTTATACATTAGGATTCATAATACCTTTTATAATATTGGGTATATTTACAACAGAAGCTCTGAATTTTTTCAGGGAGAAAAGGAACATGGTCAAGTATACAATTAAGGCCGGAGGAATAATCTTAATTATAATTGGTATTCTTACCTTTACAGGAACTGTTTCGATTATAAGCAGATATCTGGCATTTTAACAAGGAGAAAAAATGAAAATTCAGTATAATTTACCCTGCAACATAGCACAGACGCTCAACATAATAGGTGATAAATGGTCTCTGCTCATACTGCACCGGATTTTTAACGGATTTGAAACATATAAGGATATTCAGGACGGTCTTGATGGCATTCCTACAAATTTGCTGTCCGAGAGGCTGAAAACGATGGAAACCGATGAATTGATAATAAGGGAGCTTTATCAGGAGCATCCTCCAAGATACAGATATATACTGACTGAAAAGGGAATGGATTTGGAGGATGTATTCAATAGCTTGATGCTTTGGGGACAGAGGCATCTTGATAAATGCTACAGAAAATTGGTCCATAACCACTGCAGATGTACCGTGAAGCATAAGTACTACTGTCCTGAATGCGGCAAATATGTCAACATAGATGAGCTTGAAGTAATAGATCCAGAATAATGGAGAGGAATGAAATATGGTAGATATAGTTATTGTAGGAGCCGGTCCTGCCGGTTTGTCGGCTGCAATTAATGCAGTTACCAGAGGTAAGACAGTTCGAGTATTTTCAAACAAAGAAAACTATTTGTCAAAGGCCGAAAGAGTCGATAATCATCTCGGTTTTTACAACATCAGCGGCAAGGAGCTCATGAATAAGTTCAGGGAACATGCGGAAGCTATGAATGTAAAAATAGAAGAAGGCAAGGTAGTAAACATACTTCCCATGGGCGAAAGCTTCATGGTTAATATTAACGGAGAGATTGAAGAAGCCAAAAAAGTAATTCTTGCCATGGGAATTTCAAAGGTCAAGGAGCTTCCGGGAGAAGGCACTCTTTTGGGAAGCGGAGTAAGCTACTGCGCAACCTGCGACGGAATGCTCTACCGCGGAAAAAATGCCGTGGTATGGGACCAATCAAAGGAGGCCGCAGATGAAGCCGTATATTTGAGCGGCATAGGAGTAAATGTAATATTCGTTTCAAAAAATGCGCGCCCCAAGATTTTTAATGACAATATAAAATATATAAACGGAACAATTTCCGAGGTTGTTGGAAATGATAAGGTGGAAGCAGTAATGCTAGATAAGGAAAAGATCATGGCCGATGCCGTGTTTATGCTAAGAGATGCCGTTGCTCCCACAGCCTTGGTTGATGGATTGGAAACAGAAGGGAATTTTATTGCTGTCAACAGAAACATGGAAACAAACATAGGTGGGCTGTATGCCACCGGAGATATTACAGGAAAGCCGCTGCAGCTTTCAAAGGCAGTAAGTGAGGGTTTAATTGCTGCTCAACATGCAGCTTCACAAATAGATAAAACAGAAAAATAAGGAGAATTAAAATGGCAGAAAAAATAAAATACGTAAACAGTACACAGGAATTTGATGATATTTTAGGAAAGGAAAAGCTTGTGCTTGTTGATTTCTGGGCTACATGGTGTGCACCGTGCAGAATGATTGCACCTATAATAGAAAAGCTTTCAGATCAGTATGACGGTAAAATCACCGTTGCAAAGGTTGATGTAGACCAGCAGCAGGAGCTTTCAATCCGATACGGAATTCAAAGCATACCTACAGTAATTTTATTTAAAGACGGAAAAATTGCCGCAAAGGAAATTGGTGTAAAGCCATTAGCTTCCTTTACAAAAATGGTTGACAGTTATATTGCCTAATAAAATCGTACTGTCGGGAGAAGAACCTTTCTAGATTGCAGGATTTGAAAAAGTCCTTTGTCTTGAAGGGTTCTCTTTTCTTATAATGACAGTATCATGAATAACTTTTCATTATTTCATTTAGAAATGCACCGATTTCCTGTTGTATAGACTCCATGTTATTTTTATCTGCTTTTAATATCTTACCATCATATATATTTTCAATATCTGAGCAAAGTTTTTGATACAAAGTTGAATATTCATCATCAATTTCCACTGATTTTTTCATAATAAACTTGTTATTATTCGACTTAATGACACCAATGATTGGAATATTTCCCGAAAACAATTCATAAAATTTTTCTCTTAACTGCTCAGTGAGAAGTTCAAATCCTCCTATTTCATCCAATACAATAAGTTTTTTTAATGATAAGTTTGATAACATTTCAATGCATATCGTATTAAATACTTCNNCCCACCAACATGATCATTAGGAATAAACGAATTAATATTCTTTAAAATTGTGGTACTTTTGCCTATTTGCATGTTTCCTTCTAAAAACAAACATTTATGTTTCATAATTTTAGTCCTCTTTCGGATTTACCCAGTATCGCCAGATATTCACCGTTAGTTTCAAAACTTACGTTGAATGAAGTAGCTTTTAATTTTTTATCGTGGCAAAGCATTTGTTTTGATATTATAACTTTCTATGTTATTCATCATGGCATAAAGCTTTAAAGCTTGTTCTTTTCTTTTTTCAACTGTTCTGATTACAATTTCATCTTGATTATACAATTTTTCTTTATAAGAAAATCTTTCATTTATTGAAACAATATTGTCATCCTTCACCAGTTTATCAGCTAAATATACTACTTCTTTTTCAGTAAGCGTACCCGAGATAGTGTCAAGTTCCATATGCTCTTCAACTATTTTGGCAATTTCATCATAACCCATATCCTTAAGCCATTTTGCACCAAGGTTAGCATGCATGGAATTTCCTTTGGCTAAGTCGTGCAGCATGCTTGCTGCTATAACTATGTCTCTGCTAAGCTTTATGCCCCTTTCGGATAATTTATTGCATATATTCAAGGAAGCATGCGCAACCTTGTTACAGTGTTTTTTTTCATTGTCTGACATTTTAAAATAATCTTGTATCTTTTCACATAATTCAACCGTAGGACAGTTTTTATGTTCATTGTATTCTAGAAGTCTTAAATAATCTGAAATATTGTCGGCATCCAATATAATTCCCGGATCAACAAAACATAATTTTTTGTACTTTTGCATTTTAGATATTGCACCTTGCATGCCCATAGTTCCATCATGCTTAAGCATCAGCTTTATAGCATTACAGCTTAATAACAAGGGATGACCGTCTTTTTCATCATAGGAAGGCTGCACAATTTCTAAATTGCTATATTTCATTTCTTCAACCATTCTTCTTAGAGTAAACTGTTGTACAAATGGACTGTCAGCAGGTGTCACAAATGTCATATCAACCATATTATTTAATTCTTTCAAACCTATACATACTGAATCGAACATATGAGTAGTACGATAATTTTCATTTCTTATGATTTTAATATCATAGCTTTCTAATTTTTCCTCTAACTCAATTGCGCGAAACCCTGTAACTACAACAATTTCATCTACCCCTAATGTTTGAAAATTACTTATTGTAGTTTCTATTATTGTCTTATCACCAATTTTCATAAGCGGTTTAAAATCTTTCATTCTGGAAGATAATCCTCCAGCAACAATTACTGCACCTATTTTTTTGTATTTCATAGTCAACCTCTGAATTCTAATAATAAAATTACTTATTAATTAACTGTACAGCAAAATCCCTGGCCATTTTAATTTTCTCTTCATTTATAAATTCAAAACATCCTGACAGTTTCTGCATGCAAGACATGGTCCTATTTTTTTATCATAAAGCCATATACAAGAAACTTCCGCGCCTAAATTTTTTAGTTCATCAATAAACGGTTCCAGTAATGATGCTGTATTTCCTCTTTTCCTGGGACTTCCTATCAACATGCAATATTTCATAAAGCCTCCAATTATACAATATATTTTGCATGCAGTTCTTTTATTAAACTTTGAGCAGCTTCTTGTTCTGTTTCTTCATGTATAAACCTACAATTCTTATTATGAACAGGCACAAATGTTCGCACGACTTTTGTCGTAGATGCATTTAATCCTATGAAATCTGATGTAAACCCAATATCATTAATATTCCATATTTTCAATTCCTTTTTCTTGGCCTCAAGTATTCCCCTTAATGACATGTTCCTAGGTTTATTGAGCTCTTTTATCGCTGTCAATAAGCATGGCATTTTTGTTTTTAATAACATATAATTATCTTCTGTTACTTTTTTAGCCATGATTGATTTCATATCACATTCAATTTTTAAATCTACGATTCCTGTAATTTGTGGTATATTAAGCAGTTCTGCTATTTGTGGACCAACTTGTGCAGTATCTCCTCCTATTGCCTGCCTGCCGGTTAAAATCAAGTCATATTCTCCAAGCTTCTTTATTGCTGCTGACAAAACTTCAGCGGTTACCAATGTATCAGAATCTTCTAATGAATTGTCTGAAATTAAGACTGCATCGTCCGCACCAAGGGCCAGGCATTCAAACAGTATGTTTTTTGCTTCAAAATCCCCCATAGTGACTACTGTTATATGAGTATCGGAATAGTTATCTTTTATTTTCAAGGCTTCTTCAAGAGCATTTAAATCATCACTGTTAATAATTTTATGAACATTTTTTGTTATTAATTTCCCATCATTATGTACTTTTAGTTCATCCGAATTAAAAACTTGCTTAATACATACAATAATTCTTAAAGACATCAGCTTCACCTCCTATATATAATTTATAATATTAATTTGCATGAGCTATAACAGAAAGATTGATGCGTTTTACAATCAGGAAAGCGCAATATCCACCAGCAGCGCCGGAAACACCTGAAGTAAAAGCACTTACCATGGTCGGAATCAATGGCAGCTGCATAATTAATACGGCCATTGTTATTGCCCCGGCAATATTAGCAATAGCACCTAAAATCATATAAATTGTTTTATTGAACTCCCTGCTGCCCCATGCTATTAAAAATAAATCAATGGCTATTCCTGGAGGCAGATATGTTATAAGCATAATAATCGGCATACTTGATGTAATCATGGATACAAATATTTGTATTATACAGAATAATGTTGCAGTACCATGTTTTTTAACTACCGCACAAGCAGCCACAATCCAGAACATGTAATAAACTCCGCCAACAATTCCTGCCGGTAAACCTACAGAGCTTGTTAAGAAAATGGACAAAGCTCTTATTGGCACTTTAGAGACAGTGGCTGTTGTTGCTAATAATGAAATATAAATCATTTCTTTTAGTGAAAACTTATCTTTTAACATTTTATTATCCTTTCTTATATAATAATAATTGCACTTTCTTTGTTATTTGGCAGATAAAACTTATTATTTAACTTAATAATCTTTCTGTTTAACCATTCCGCAGCTTCAAACCTTTTTTCAATTGGTATATTAAAATAATGATAAACAAATTGAATAGCTTCCGTAAAAGTATTAAATGGCTGACCAAATTCTGTATTTATTATTTTAATATCATGCTTTATATTCTTTTTACTTAAAAAATCTACAGTGCTTAAATAATTTAACTGCTCTAAATTTTTTAAATTTAATCCTAACTCAACATAAAGCTCATTTACTGAAAAATCATTTTTAATATTATTAAAAGGCATTACTAAAACTAAATGCTTATTAGCCTTCTGAATAATGTTCTCAATGTTATTTTCATTGATTAAACTCATCATATAGCTGACAAATATAATGTCATAATTATTGTTAAACCTAAAATCTTCAAATGTAATATTTATAGGATCCAAATTTTTTAATCCCATGCGCCTAGCCCTACTTAATAAACATTCAACAGCTACAGGAGATTTATCGATAGCCGTTACTTCAAAGCCTTTCATGGCAAACTCTACAGAAAAGGCTCCTATCCCGCATCCTATATCCAATAAAGTTTTGCAGTTTTTTGTAAAGGGCTCTAATTTTTCTGTTATGTTTTTATAAAATGTAGTAGTACATTCAGAAGCAAGATACCATTTAATGCTTTGATTAGTCCAATTAAATTTGACCTTTGAATTATCCTGATTACAATATTGGTTCAACATATATCTCAACTATGCCCCCGCAAACCATTCCTTCGTCTTCAGCTTCCCTTCCGGTCATATCTACCTGAACCAGCTGGCATTTATCATTTTCTATACATTGAAATGCAATCTGCCTTATACTAGCTTCTACACATCCTCCACCAATTGTTCCTATCATTGAACCGTCCTTCAATACTATCATTTTAGTCCCTACTTCCCTTGGAGCAGACCCCTTTCTTGATACAATTGTGACTATCGCCTTAGGAATTTCTTTTGTACTTTCATCAATTATGCCATTTAACAATTCATCGCTGTAATTGCTTGAACCAATTTCCTTATTCTTCACTTCTATAATCTGTGCCATTATTGCAACTGCAATTTCCGCTGGTGTTTCAGCGCCTATGTTCAACCCTATAGGAGTATATACTTTATTTAACTTTTCTCTTGAAACTCCTTGTTCTTCAATATAATCCAATACTTTTCTTACACGAACCTTGCTGCCAATCATTCCTATATAGGAATTTTCTTTTTCTATAATTTTTTCAAGGCATATTTGATCATATCTATGGCCTCTTGTTACTATAATAAAGAATGTTCCATTGTCTCCGGTAATTTTATCTAAGGCTTTCTCAAATGACTCACAAATTACATTATCAGCCCCTGCCCTTTTAGCATTGTTTGTAAATGTAATTCTGTCATCAATAACTGTTACCGGTAGCTCCAAAAGTTTACACATATTAATAATTGAAATTGATATATGTCCTGCTCCACAAACAACCACGTTATATTCTTTTTTTAGAAATTCAATATAAATTTTTTCTTTATTTAATGATATTAATTGACTTTTTTTGTTCTTAGGAACAGCATTTATAATTAGTTTCCAATTGACCTTTTCATTATTGCTATAAATAATTTCACCATCTGATAAAATAATTTTCGAATTAATGTTACTGCCTGAAACAATTGTTATAACAATGTTCTCTTTACTTTTATCTGCATTTAACAAAGCTTTTAATAATTCCATTTAACACTCCTTATAATTTGTAACCCCTATTTTTTTAAGATTTAACATATTATCATTAAAAGTTATTAAACTGATACTTCCATAATCAATTTTGTATTCAAATGTATCTATTATGCTGATGCCCAGCAATGAAGATATAATAGTTCTTATAACACCTGCATGTGTTACAATCAAAATATTCCCTTCAGATTCATCAATGGATTTGTGAAGTTCTTTAATAGCTCTTTCCCTGCACATTGCCATGCTTTCTCCACCTTCTACTACATAATTTTCAAAGTCTTTTCCTCTTTTTTCATATTCTTCAGGATATCTTAACTTTACTTGCTCAAAAGATAATCCATCCCATTTCCCAATATCTAATTCTGAAAAATTATATTTAATATATACGCTTAACCTGCTCCCAGCGATTATTTCAGCAGTTTTTTTTGCTCTCTTAAGGTGACTCGAATAAATACGGTTAATATTCATATTTAAAAAATAATCAGCTAATTGTTTTGCATGCGCTATCCCTTCATTACTTAAGGGAATATCTTTTTTTCCAACGCATATAGGAATCCCATCCTTAAACTCTGGCTTACAGTGTCTTACAAGGAAGATGCTACGCTCCTTATTAAATTCATTCATAATAAATCCCCGCTCATTGTCTTTTTAAAAATATAACGCAATTAAAAAATATATTTAATAGTTGTTAGAAAACCAAATTTTTTACAATCTGGTTTTCTAACTATAGAGAGTAGTTTGAGAGCTGATTATCTGTTGTCTTCCATTATTTCCTTCAATTTACCCCAAGTTGGTTGGAATAATTCAGGATTCATTAACTGAGGTCCACCCTCTGGAATAATAGGTTTAAATTCCATTTGATCAAGTATTTGAGTCTGCAAATCTATTCCAGGTGCTATTTCAGTTAAAATCATACCTTGTTCAGTTCTTTCGATTACGCATCTTTCAGTTATAAACATAATGCGGTTGCCCTTCTTTAGTGATTGTTCAGCATTGAATGTAAGCTGTGGACATGAGTTAACAAATTTTTTGAATTTACCTTCTTGCTCTATAACAACTTTACCGTCTTCAACCTTGCATTTTAATCCGCTTGCTGTAAATGTTCCAACGAACATTGCGTTTTTAGCAGTTGCAGCAATGTTTGCAAAGCCTCCAACTCCCATTATTTTACCGTTTAATAAACTTGTATTTACGTTTCCGTCTTTGTCTACTTCACTTAATCCAAACACTCCAAAGTCAAGTCCGCCGCCGTCAAAGAAACTGAAGTGGTCTCCTTGATCACAAGATGCTTCTATATTCCAGTGAGCACCAAAATCATTTCCGCCTCCTGGAACACCGCCTATACTTCCTGATTCAGAAATCATAGTAATTGTATCTGCGCATCCTTCTTCAGCCATAATATTTCCTGTATATGTAGGTGTACCTATACCAAAGTTACATTTGTAGCCAGGTTTAATTTCCATAGTTAATCTTCTAAGCATAACTTTTTTCTCATCCAAAGGAATTGACGCCATGCTATTTTTTAAAGGAACCCTGACTTCACCTGTAAATGCTCTGTTAAATGAAGTACCTTGAGTTTGCATTATATCTTCTGGATGTTCTGCAACTACTATGTAATCAACATAAATACTAGGGACCTTAACTAGCTTGGGATTTAAAGAGCCAGCTTTTGCAAGAGATTCAACCTGTACTATTACTATTCCGTTATTTGCTTTAGCAGCTTGCGCTGCAGATAACATTTCTAGGTTTAATGCTTCTTTTTCACATGTAATATTACCATTTTCATCAGCTGTTGTTCCTCTCATTAAAGCTATATCGACTGGTATCGCCTTATAGAATAAATATTCTTCTCCATTGAAATCAGGGATATATTGAATGTAATCTTCACCTTTTTCTTTTGTCAATTTATTTAATTTGCCGCCATCATTACGTGGATCTATAAATGTACCTAGCCCTGTTTTTGTAAGTAAACCCGGAGCTTTTCTGCCTTGTTCATGATATAACTGAATTAATGTTCCCAATGGCAAATTCCAAGCCATGATTTTGTTTTCATTAATTAGCTTTATAACAGAAGGCGATGAGCCAGCATGAGATCCAATAAATTTAGTCATCAAACCTTCAGTTGCCCAAGCCATTTCTCCTCTCTCACCTCTGGGACCTTTTCCCCAGTTACCGACTCCTGCGGCATGAGTATGAGTTAAATTTCTTGGATGACCAGTTTCATCAAATCTCTTTCTAACTGCAAGAGCTACTTCTTCAGCCCATCCAGCCAAACCAAATGCTGGTGATAAAATAGTCATGTTATCTTGAAATAATTCAGCTGCTTCTTTAGCAGTAATAACTTTTGCCATAATTACACTCCTTATAATCATATTTTTAAGCATTGCATTTTTGCATAATTCTATTATTAATTAATTGCAATTCACTTTCCCTAAGTTCTCTCTTTAAAACCTTACCGGAACCTGACAATGGAAATTGATCAATAAATTTAACGTACTTTGGTATTTTATTTGTAGATAACTTTCCTTTACAAAATTCTTTTATTTCTTTTTCCGTAGGTTTACAGTTTTCCTTTAGTCGTATAAATGCCATTATTTCTTCACCTGATACTTCATCTGGCACTCCAACTACACAAACTTCTACTACATTTTTATGATTGCCTATGCAATCTTCAATTTCTTTTGGACTTATATTTTCACCACATCTGATAATAACATCTTTGCATCTGCCATTAAGGCATAGGTAGCCATCTTCAGTCAGGCATCCTATATCCCCTGTGTGCATCCAGCCATCACTGTTAATTGATTTAGCACTTTCATCAGGCATATTGTAATATCCTTGCATTACGTTATATCCTCTGACTAATATTTCTCCTTCTTGTCCAGGCGCTGCTTCCTCTTTAGTGTTACAGTCAATTACTTTTATTTCTACACCTGGTATAGCCTTGCCAACACTATTTTCTATTAAATCACTACACTCATTGGCTGCAGCCACACATGGAGATGTTTCAGTAAGACCATATGATAAAATAATATTATCCATGCCCATTATATTTTTAATATCATACAATAGTTTAGCTGAACAAGTCNNTATGGAAGCTATAAACAATGTTGGGACACCTGATAAAACTGTACATTTTTCTTTTTCTATCAATGAAAGTGTTATTTCAGTTTTAAATCTGTTTACCATAACCATAGAGCACCCATTTAAAACTGCAGCCATTGTGCCGGCTATACAACCAAAGCAATGAAATAAAGGTGCCAAAATACACATAATATCATTTTTTGTTAGTTCCATTAAATCTGACATGGCCGTAGCATTTTCAATTATATTTCTGTGGCTTAGCATTACACCTTTTGGAACACCAGTACTTCCGGAAGTATAGATAATATGAACCACATCATCGATGCTGATTTGATTTTGTCGCTCTATTAAAGTTTCATTGCTTATCTTTCCCCCATACTTCAATATATCTGACCACATAAAAGTCCCTGGATACTCATCTCCACTTAAAACTATTACATTTTTTAATTTGGGAAATTTTTTTGATCTTAATTTTCCAG
>DOON01000241.1:4932-10182 GCA_003514865.1 Clostridiales bacterium | reverse complement strand
ACATATGATTGCTGTGACAATGAAACGAAGTCAGCCTCATCTATTAAATAAGTTGATCTGATCTGTGATTTACCGAATCTTAAGTGCGATACAGTAACACCGCCTGATTTCTTTGAGCCATATGAGAAATATCATTGAGCATACATATTAGTATGGTCTCCGATAATTTTTATTGCGTCTTTATTAGCTCCTACTGTACCGTCTGAACCAAGACCCCAGAATTTACATCTAACTGTTCCAGGAGCTGATGTATTTACAACCTCAGGAGTTTCAAGAGAAGTAAATGTAACATCGTCAACGATACCGATAGTGAAGCCTGTTTTCGGTTTATCTTGCTTTAAGTTGTTATATACTGCAAATATCTGTGCTGGAGTAGTGTCTTTTGAACCAAGACCGTATCTTCCACCAACTATAACAGGCTGTTGCTCTCTGTCATAGAATAATGACNNCAATGGCTCTCCTACTGAACCATGCTCTTTGCATCTGTCAAGTACTGCTATTTTTTTAACAGTCTTAGGCATAACATCAAAGAAATATTTTGAAGAGAAAGGTCTGTAAAGATGTACTATAACTATACCTACTTTTTCTCCCTTAGCGTTTAAGTAATCAATTACTTCTTCTGCTGTTTCAGTAACTGAACCCATAGCAACTATTATATTTTCAGCATCTGGTGCTCCGTAATAGTTAAATGGCTTGTATTCTCTTCCTGTTATCTTTTCAATTTCTTTCATGTATTCAGCAACTGCGTCAGGAACAGATTCATAGAATTTGTTTGAAGCTTCTCTTGCTTGGAAGAATATATCAGGGNNCATAGTCTATAACTTCGATTTTTTGTACTTCATGAGATGTTCTGAAACCATCGAAGAAATGTACAAAAGGCACTCTTGTTTTAAGTGTTGCCAAGTGAGCAACTCCGCCTAAATCCATTGCTTCCTGAACACTGCTTGAAGCTAACAGCGCAAATCCTGTTTGTCTTGCTGCCATAACGTCTGAATGATCACCGAATATTGACAGTGCGTGTCCTGCAATAGCTCTTGCTGAAACATGGAATACTGCCGGCAATAATTCTCCTGCTATTTTATACATATTAGGAATCATGAGCAATAATCCCTGTGAAGCAGTATATGTAGTTGTTAAAGCACCTGCCTGCAATGATCCGTGAACAGCTCCGGCAGCTCCACCCTCTGATTGCATCTCTACAACTCTTACAGTTTGTCCAAAAATATTCTTTTGTCCATGTGCCGCCCACTCATCAGCAAGTTCGGCCATAGTAGAAGAAGGTGTTATCGGGAAAATAGCCGCAACATCCGTAAAGGCGTATGAGACATACGCTGCAGCGGTATTTCCGTCCATAGTTTTCATAACTTTTGACATTATATATCCTCCTATATAATTATTAGTTTATAATGTATACATTAAAAAATAATGTTGTAACTCATACACAATAGATTATATCCCAAAGCAAAAATAAATGCAACAATAAAAATTGTATAGAGTCAATACAACCTATTTACTAAGCTCCATTCTCAATTATGTATTTATTGATAATATAAACATCTTAAGGATTTTAATACATTTTTTCTGCAAATTAACTCACAAAAAAGCTCTTTATTTTTGCAAGTTTAGTTAATAAAGTTTCAAACTACTTCAGGCTATCTCGTAAGATTACGAAACCTTTTGTTATATGTCTCAAGAGGATTGTAACCAAGAAGCTTCTGCCTGTAGTTTTTAGCTGCCACTTCAATTATGGCAGACATATTTCTTCCCGGCCTCACTGGAATTACAACCGTAGGAACCTTTATGCCCAATATGTCCGTGTAATCTTCGTCCGTTCCTATCCTGTCATATTCCTTATTTTCATCCCACAGCTCCAGCTCAATTACTATTTCCACAAATTGCTCAATCCTTATGGAGCCTACGCCNNTGTACCTATACCCCTTATTTCCATCAGGTGCTGTGTGAGCTCCGGGCATGTTGCTTTAAGCCTGTTATCAAGCTTCTTTATAATAACAGCATCATCCGCAACCAGTCTGTGTCCTCTGTTTACGAGCTCCAGTGATGTTTCGCTTTTTCCTATTCCGCTTTTTCCTTTTATGAGCACACCTACTCCGAAAACCTCAAGACATTCTCCATGTATAATTGTCTCTTCTGCCAACTCTTCTTCCAAAAAGTTAATCAGCACATTCTGCAGCTTATCTGTTTTCTGGACAGATGTAAACAACGGTCGATTGTATTTTTTCGCGTAATAAATGATATCCTCATCAACAGCCATTTCATTGGCAATTATAAGCGCCGGTATGGGAAAGCTGAAAAACTTGTCCAGCCTCTGCATCCTCACATCATCATCAAGAGTTTTGAGATAAAACATTTCAGCTTTACCCATGACCTGTACTCTTTCAAAAGAAAACCAGTCAAAATATCCCGCAAGCTGGAGACCTGGCCTTATTATTTCCGGAGTATAAATTCTTGACTGCACATCCTCCGGATAATAAACAGCCTCTAAATTCATATAGCTAACTAAATCCTCAAGTTTTACGTACTGCATAATTACCCCTCTGATCCTTTGTTATTATCTTTGTTATTTTTGAAATAATCGTATACCGACTGAGCCGCCTTTATATTCATTCCCTCGGCATCCGCTAACTCTTCAACACTTTTGCTCCTGATATTTTCAACTGAACCGAAACTCTTAAGCAAGTTCAGTTTTCTTTTTTCCCCTATGTTCTCAATGTTGTCAAGCTCAGACCTAAACAGTGTCTTGTCCCGTAAATTCCGGTGGTATTCGATGGCGAACCTGTGGGCCTCTTCCTGAATACGAAATATTAGGCGGTAAACTTTGTCCGTCTTCTTAAGCTCTATTTCTCTGTTCTGATAAATCAATCCTCTTGTTGTATGCTTGTCATCCTTTATCATTCCGCAAACCGGTATATTTAATCCAAAATTGTAAAGAACCTCTTCAGCTATTCCTGCCTGGCCCTTTCCACCGTCAATCAGCATTAAGTCAGGCATTTTATTAAAGCCTCCACTGGACTTGTCGAGTCCTCTGTTTATACGTCTTTCAAGAACCTCTTCCATGCTTTTATAATCGTTAGGCCCGGTAACAGTCTTTATTCTGAAGCGTCTGTAGTTGCTTTTTTCCGGAACTCCGTTTTCAAAAACAACCATTGAACCCACGGATTCAACTCCTTGAATGTTAGAAATGTCATATGCCTCGATTCTCACAGGCGCCTCCGGAAGACCGAGAATGTTTTTAAGCTCCTCAACAGCCTCCCTGCTTTCATCAAGGTTCCTGCGTATTCTCTGGCTTCCCTTTTCCAATATTTCAAGAGCATTTTTCTTAATCATTTTTATGAGCATGCTTTTATCTCCCTTTGCAGGGACTTTGACAGAGACCTTGTTTCCTCTCTTTTCAGAGAGAAGCTTTTCAAAAACCTCTCTGTCTTCAATATCGTCTTCAATATATATTTCTTTAGGAATATACACTGTTCCCGTATAAAATTGCGACAAAAATGAGCTTATTATTTGCTGGCGTGTTTCATTTTCTATGTTAGTCAGTAAATAATGCTCCCTGCCTGTAATTTTCCCGTTGCGGATAAAGAAAATTTGAATACATGCTTCTTCAATTCCTAAAGCACTGCCTATCACATCCTGGTCAATGCTGGAATTTGCAGATACGATTTTTTGTTTTTCGGATATTACTCTGAGAGCGTTTACTTGATCCCTATATTTTGCCGCCATTTCGAAATCAAGGTCATCAGATGCTGCCTTCATTTTACTCGTGAGAATTTCAATAAGCTCATCCTCTTTTCCGGATAAAAAGCTTATTGCCTTATTTACTTCCTCTCTGTATTCCTTTGCATCCACATTTCCCATGCAGGGTGCAGTACATCTGTTGATGTGATAGTTGAGACACGGTCTTTGGTTCTTTTTTGTTCCGTCCAGGCTCAGGGAACACTTTCTCAGCTTATATAAATTCCCTATGACATCAATTATTTCATTTACGGCCGTAGCGCTTGGATACGGCCCAAAGTACTTCGCACCGTCTCTTTTTACTTCTCTTACCTTGTAAATTCTCGGATATTTTTCCTGTACTGTAATTTTTATANNGTACTGCTTGTCATCCCTTAGCACCGTATTGTATTTAGGCCTGTGCTTCTTTATTAAATTAGCTTCAAGTATGAGGGCTTCAACCTCATTATCCACTATTATATATTCGAACTCGGCAATATTTCTTATCATGGCCTCTATCTTAGGGGCATGGTTCTTTGACTGAAAATACTGCCTTACTCTTTTTTTTAGATTTTTTGCCTTTCCCACATATATGATTTCACCAAATTCGTTCTTCATTTGGTAAACCCCGGGGTTATCCGGCATCTTTTTTAATTCTTCCTGAATATCAAACATTTTTTCTCCCTGAAAATGGTTTAAAATATTATACCACCTTTGCCTTAAGATTAACATAATAATAAATTAATTTTGAATTAACTTTATCTTGCAAATCTGCCGACAGTACAGCCTTTCTATATTTCCTCTTTATTAATTTTCATATTCATCACGGCAATAGATATGAGAAGACAGCCAATGCCAAGCACATTGATTAATCCAAGTCTTTCTCTGAATACCAGCACACCTATCAGTGTTGCAACCACCGTTTCAACCGAAGCTATTACAGGCGCCCTGGAAATTTCAATCTTTTTATTTAGCCCTCCCATGTAAAGAAGGTAGGAGCCAACCGTAGGAATAAGACCGTAGCCAAAAGCATAAATCCAAAATTCAGCACCCGACGCCGCTACAGCGGACCTCCATGGAGCTGTAAAAATCCCCAATGTTATCCACCCGAATAAAAAGCTGTAAAACACTACTGTGAATGGATGAATATTGCCCGATGTAATTTTTCCTATTATTGTTACTAGACTATACAAGAATGCAGCCGCAACTCCGAAAGCTATCCCTGCGGCAGATATTTTTAAATTAGATATATTTCCTCCCGTAACCATTAAAAAACAGCCGAAAATATTTAAAATAAGAGCAAGTATTTTCTGTATTCCTATGCTCTCCTTAAAAATAAGTCTGGACATAATACACACAAATGCAGGCGCCATATATAAAAGTATGGAGCCCATTGCAACGCCCACACCTTCTATGCTTGTATTGTAGCAGTAGTTAAAAAGTGCCTGAGAAAGCACTCCCAATAATATGCAATGTGCAAGGCCTTTTTTATCTATTTTGAACATCCCTGGACCACCGCGG
>DOON01000241.1:674-4866 GCA_003514865.1 Clostridiales bacterium | reverse complement strand
GTCTTATAAATGCAACCAATGAAGAAGACGCTCCTGTACTGTTCAGCATTTTTACAAAAAACCCTATAGTTCCCCATAGTGAACCTGCGGCGAAAATCATTACATAGCCTATATTTTCACTTGAATATACCTGTTTTACTGATTTCGAAATTCTATCCATATTAATCCTTACCTTATTATATTTTACATAATTATATCATGTGGAATATTTATTGTATATTTGTAAATTGAAATTATAACCAATTTGTAATATAATTTATATAATTTCACATCCGGAGGGCTTTATGTTCAAAAAAGGTATCATTAAGGACACATTATTCATAGCGTTGGGCTCATTTATTGTAGCTCTGGGAGTTTATTACTTCATGGTGCCGGAGAACCTGGCAACCGGAGGAATTTCAGGCCTCTCAATCGTTTTGCACAGCTACCTTTCATTGCCTATATCAATAACAAACTTCATTCTCAATACTGTATTGTTAATAGTCAGCTTCTTTTTTTTAGGTAAAGAATTTGGTGGCAAAACCATAGTGTCTGTATCCTTTATGTCTTTATCAATGTATCTTATGGAGCTTTTCCTTCCGGCAACAAAACCTGTAACCGATGAGGTTCTTTTAAACCTTATGTGCGGTATAGTTATTTCAGCCATAGGACTGTCCATAGTATTTAACCACAATTCTTCAACCGGCGGAACAGATATAATCGCCAAAATACTGAACAAGTATTTTAACATGGATATGGGAAAAGGTCTCATGGCTGCAGATATAATAGTGGTTATACTTGCATTTTTTACATATGGAATTCAGACAGGAATAGTAGGAGCCTTTGGATGGTTTTTGAACGGGATAGTGGTAAACTATTTCATTGACGGCTTTTCAGTTAAAAATGAGGTTGTAATAATAACCAGGAAACCAGAAGTTGTTAAAAACTATATTTTTGAAAAGCTCGACCGTGGTGTGACCATATACAAAGCACAGGGCGGATATACAAACGAAGAGAAGGACATTATAGTGACCATACTCGCGAGAAGAGAATATTACATCCTGAAAAACATGCTGAAAAAGTTGGACGAAGAATCTTTTGTAATAGTAAGAACAGTTCAGGAGGTATACGGCTTCGGTTTTTCCAAGTTTTAATAAAAATTTGTTGTTTGTATTTTACAATAATATATAATGAAATAAATATATGAAGGAGGCTTGTATGGTAAACAAGGAACGTATGCTGAACACCTTTATGGAATATGTGAGGATAGACAGCGAAACTAAAAACGAAAAGGCCATAGGCGAAAGAATCATAAAGGACCTGAAGAATTTAGGTCTGGAGGTTTACACCGACGGAGCAGGGGAAAAGTTAAGCTCCAACGGAAATAATATTTATTGCTTCATACCTGGAACGTCGAACAGCGAATCAATGCTTTTCAGCGCGCACATGGACACCGTAGTGCCGGGAGTGGGAATTGAGCCTTACATAGACGGAGAATATGTTAAAAGCAGGGGAAATACAATATTGGGCGGAGATGACAAGGCAGGGGTAGTTGCAATCTTAGAAGCCGTAAGGACGCTGCAAGAAAGCAATTTGCCGCACAGACCCATAGAAATCGTGTTTTCAATATGTGAGGAAGGCGGAATAAACGGAGCTAAAGAAGTTGAATTTTCAAAACTTAAATCTAAAACAGGAGTAATACTTGACAGCGGCGGAAGTCCCGGAGAAATTATAGTTGAGGCGCCCGGTCAGACGAAAGTATTTGCAAAAGTAATAGGGAAGGCCGCACATGCCGGAGCCCATCCGGAGAAGGGCGTCAGTGCCATAATGGTTGCCGCAGAGGCTATATCCGAAATGAAGCTGCTGAGAGTTGACCAAGAAACAACTGCAAATATCGGAACATTTAAGGCAGAGGGTCCCACAAATATAGTTTCGCCTCTTGTTGAAATAATTGCGGAAGCAAGAAGCCGATCCACAGAAAAACTGAATAAGCAGACAGAGCATATGGTGGAATGCCTGAAAAAATCCTGTGAAAAATACGGTGCAGAATTGGAATATAGCATAGAGAATACATACTATTCGTATGTTATAGACCCGTCGGATGAACATCTTAAAGAAGTTTCAGCCACATGTGAATCTCTCGGCATTTCTGTAGAAAAGGTACCCTCCGGGGGCGGAAGTGATGCCAACATATACAATCTTAACGGAATAAAAGCATTGAACATCGGTGTGGGCATAGACCTTGCACATACAATAGACGAGAGACTTAACATATCCGATTTTGTGAATGCTTCAGAAGTAGTTTTGAAGCTGATGACTTCAACAGAAAAATAAGAAATACAGTCTTATTCGCATATAAAAGGAGCCGGACAGGGATATTATCCTGAGGCTCCTCTTTTAGTTATAAACAATTTATTCTACTATTTTTCTTCCTTCAATGCTTTCATCAATGATACTATTGCTAACAGCATTACAAATATAAACGGGAATGCCGCCGCCACAGATGCTGTCTGTAACGCGTTTAATCCGCCTGAAACAAGCAGAGCCGCTGCAAATAATGCCTGAACGATTCCCCACAGAAACTGCTTTTTGGCCGATGGGTTTAAGTTTCCTTCTGAGCTCAGCATACCTAGTACAAATGTAGCTGAATTGGCAGATGTAATAAAGAATGTACCCAGCAGCAAGACTGCTATGAATGAAAGTATCTTGCCTAACGGATAATGGCCGAATACAAAGAACAATGCTGTTGAAGGATTGCCTGCAGCAGACGCTAATCCCTCTACTCCGACAGTTTCGCTCAAATTCAGTCCCATAGCTCCGAAAACAGAGAACCATATGATTGATACTATTGCAGGTGCGAATATTACGCCGGCTATAAACTCTTTAATTGTTCTTCCCTTGGATATACGTGCTATAAATGTTCCGACGAATGGTGCCCATGCAATCCACCATGCCCAGTAGAATATAGTCCAGCCGTTAGTCCAGCTGTTGTCTCCAAATGCTTCAACATGGAGGCTGTCTGCAACAAATGAGTTTATATACTGTCCAAGTCCATTAGTAAACACGTTGATTATTTTTAATGTAGGACCGAATACAAATGACAGGATTAGAATACCAAATGCAAGATATAAATTTATGTCACCCAAAAGCTTTATCCCCTTATCAATACCACTTACTGCAGTCCAGATGTAGAGAATTGTAATAACGAATATTATTCCTAATTGAACAGCCGTAGTCTCAGGAAGCTTGAAAATGTAGTTGAGACCGCTGTTAATCTGCAATGTACCGAGTCCCAATGAGGTTGCAACACCTGCAACAGTTGCAAATACCGCAAGAATGTCTATAACCTTCCCTATAGGACCGTTTACCCTTTCTTCTCCGAACAGCGGTATAAAAATACTGCTGATAAGGCCCGGTTTATTTTTTCTGAACTGGAAATATGCCAATGCAAGACCTATAATTGCATAGTTTGCCCATGGATGGAATCCCCAGTGCATAAAGGATGCTTTCATGGCAAAGTTAATTGCCTGGTTAGTTCCCGGCTCTACACCCGGTGCAGGGCTTACAAAGTGAGATATAGGTTCTGCAACTCCCCAGACAACAAGTCCTATTCCCATTCCTGCTCCGAACAGCATTGCAAACCATGAGGTCGTACTGTATTCAGGCTCCGAATCATCCGCCCCCAACTTTATATTCCCATACTTACTAAAGGCTAATACTAGTGAAAATAATACAAATACAAACATCGATATTAGGTATGCCCACCCGAAGTTATTGGTTAGGAAAGCCAGCAACTTATTGGCAAAATCAGCAAAATTGCTCTGTGCTACAATACCCCATATAACTATGGCCAATGATATAGCTAACGATACATAAAAAACGGTGTTATTTTTTTGCTTTGTTTTTTCCATATTATACCTCCATATATTTTAGAAAAGGGGTGTAACCACCCCTCAGATTAATGGTTATTAGATTTTAACCTTGTATATCTTTTGTTCTTTAATATCATCAGTCAATGCGTCCAGAGCCACACCCACACGATGATATCTGAGCTTCCACTGAGCTTCCAAAGATGTTGAAGGATCTCCGAGAGGATATGGAATTGATATAGTCGGAACTATTTTATTTGAACCAACTGTTGTTGCAACCGGAATAAGGTTACACATTTGAACCACAGGTATACCTGCTCTTTCAATTTCTTTTACCATCGTTG
>DOON01000241.1:0-536 GCA_003514865.1 Clostridiales bacterium | reverse complement strand
TCGGGAAGAAGTCCTCTTCATCGGCTGAACCTGTTTTTTCACCGTTCAGTATTTTATTTGCGAAAGCAGCCATAACCTTAACGTCGTCTTTTAACTTGGCAGCTGACTTTCCGCCCCTGAACACATACATATCTTTTTTGAACATTTCAACCCCAGGGTTTTCCTCGTTCATTGAAGTAATTACCGGAACATTGAATTTTTCTTTTACCGCCTTGCAGACATTGCCGCATGCAACACCGTATCTTCCTGCCTGGAAAGCCGGACCTGCAACAAATATATCAAATTCCTTGCCTTCAAGGAAGCCCAATATTTCTTTAATAGCTTCATCAGTATTGCTTCCCATGTAGTTGTCACCGCATATTATTGTATGCGTCACTTCAGCGTTAAGCATTGTACTTAAAGCAAATGCAGGGCCTATAGCTCCTTCTCTGATTTCCGGTTTGTAGTCAGCAGTATCCTCTCCGCCAATTCCTGCGAAAAATTGATTTATGTAATGAATTGCCTTTTTCATCTCTACCTCCTAAAATTCCTTCATA
>DOON01000164.1 GCA_003514865.1 Clostridiales bacterium | reverse complement strand
TAGGATCGGATGCAGCCGTATTTATTTGGGAGTGCACTACGCAGGTGATGTATTGGGCGGATGGCTGCTGGGATTTGCGTTATCTGTGATTATCTATTCAATGTGGGAAAACAAGCTGCAGGATTGAGAAGCACACTTAAAAAACGGGATAGCTTAAGCAGCTATGCCGTTTTTTAATATCTGTTTGTTCATTTCAATTTTTTTTACTTACAGGAATCCATATTTCGCAGAATAATTTCCCGTCACTTTGTGCCGGATACAATTCAAAATCTGTATCATCCAGCATAACATAGTCAGAACCCGGCAAGAAATCTTTAAATATTTTGTCCCACGTTTCCCCTATACAATCTTCACTTTCTCCATTGCAGGAGAACACTGCCCACGTAGTTGGCTTTACCTCCCATACACGGCATCCGTCGGGAACAGCACTTCCATCATGCAGCATGCCAATTCCGTATTCAAAGTATTCACTTTCCTTTGAGACCGGAGCACATGCACCATAAATATCATCAGAAATCGAATGCTTTCGCAATTCATCGAGCACACCCTCTTTACCGCATCTCTTCCAGAAATCAGGTATATCACGATTCTCTCCATCATTAACAATTTCATTTCGAAATTGCTCTATTTTAGCAATAAGCTTAAACGGTACCCTCTCAACAACTTTGTAGTTCATAATTGTACCACCTTCCATAATTATTTTTAATATGAGGCGATTATATAATTTCAACTGCATACCGGATCTTTTTGCAACACTTGGAGATATACCATGAAATCTGGAAAAAGCTTTTGTAAAGCTTTCAGGTGAATCATATCCATACTTATATGCCAAATCAATAATTTTTGCATCTGACATAATAATTTCCTGCCCTGCCATTGACAGTCTTCGGTTACGAATATACTCACTCGCCGTTATTCCTGTAATCATGCTAAAAGTACGATGAAAATGATAACTNNGTTATGCAATCCATTTTTATCACCTCTATTGATATTATAGAAGAATTTAATTCCTTTTTCCTGATCTAACTTGCTTGATTTTGGCAGGTGTTACAAACACCTTTGAACATCCTTGATTTTCTTAATGTTTATCTTTTAGAATCGAGGATAAATAAGGATGCATCTTGATTCATGAATATTTTATTGCCCGAATAAAATGTTTTTGATTTAATTTCTTTAAATCCGATTTTAGTCATACTCCCCATAAGCTCTTCCTGAACAAATCCGTTGTGAACCTTATCTGAAACAACTTTTTCATTTTTATCAAAATCTACAATCAGTAAATGCCCTCCAGGATTCAGCACTTCGTACAGCTTTGACAAAATCGGCTCTATATCATTAATGTGAAGAAGCACCTGAACCATAAAAATATAATCTGCATGTATATCTGCTTTTGATTCAGTTTCAAAATCAAAGCATATGGTTCTTGCATTCGGAATATTGAAGCAAGAAATTTTTTTATTTATCTGTTCAAGCATATTTTGAGAGGTGTCCAAGAACATCATGCTGTTGAAATTGTCCAGCAGCTCCATGCCAACAAGTCCTGTTCCACACCCAAAATCAATGGCGCTTTTATCTTTGGCGTTTACTATATATTCACGAATAGCACTCGCTGCTATCTTTGCTATTTTAATTCTTTCAGGAGTATCATATTTATTTGCCATCGCCTCAAAAATATCTGTATTACCCATTACTTTCCCTCCAATGCCGCCTGCATTTTTCTCTTTAAACTCACATTTTTTATTATTTTNNACAGAGACAACAAAAAAACTATCGGTTATAAAGCGAGAATGACTTGCCTTCTTAAGAAAAATTTTATCTTCAATAGCACTTATAACTCAGATCGGGAGCATCTACGAAATAAAAACAGCCCGATATCTTTATTGATCGGACCATTTTTATTTTTTCTAATTTATTTTGTAATTGAAGTTTAATGGGTCATATCCCAAAAATTCATCATATAAATCTAACCTTCTGTCATTCTTTGACGAGTTGTATTTATTTATTCCGTGAGCTCTCACCTTGGCAAAATTACAATTTCCATATATGATTTGCTCCGTGTCATCTGCCGGTCCGGCTATGGGAATACCCGCCGTTCTTACAATCAAGCTCTTGCCGGGGAATTCCATATCTCTTTCTATTCCAACTCTGTCAGCAGCGGCAACGTATATTCCGTTTGAATGTGCAGCCGCCATAGCAAGAACCGGTCCGAAATTTTTCATATTATCCGGCAGGCTGTCTATGGTGACCCAATTCGTTGGAACACATACAATGTCCGCTCCCTGCGCGGCGAGAATCCTGTACGTTTCCGGAAACCACATGTCATAGCATATCACAATCCCAATCTTCCCTATAGGTGTGTGAAACACCGGAAGCCCGAGATTACCCGGCTCAAACCAAAGAATTTCCTCCTCCCACAGATGAAGCTTTCTGTACTTTCCAATCAATCCTTCAGGTCCAATCATCACCGCAGTATTATATAGGTCAGCACCATCCATTTCCGTAATTCCCGACACTATATAGACATTTCTGTCACGGGCAGCACCGCACCACGCGTTTACACTTTCGCTGTCCTCCAAATTTTCCGCAAGCCTGATGGCTTCCTGCCTATTATCGAAGTTGTATCCCGAATTGGCCATTTCCGGCAGCACAATAAGCTCAGCCCCGTTATCCGCAGCTTCATTTATCATTTGCACAGACTTCCTGATATTTTCCGCGATATTTCCTATTTTTACATCCATTTGCAGGCATGCAACCTTAACGTTCAGCTNNTCCTCCTATCTGATGAGAAAGCATCTCATAAATATTTTCTTATGTATATCTTACTAAAGAAATCCTTTATTTTCAAGCCGTGCTTTTCAAAAGTCAAAATTGATTTAGCACATCTTAACATGCGTTACATAACCGCATTATTACTTAACATAAAAAAAGAAAGCCTATGCTTCCCGATACTCCTTCGGTGCAATGCTCTCGTTTTTTGATGCTTTCAAAAAACAGACTTAATGTTTTTTCCTACTGCCTTCAGCAATTCTTTTGGAAGCTTTTCCACCTGCTCCCCTATTATTGCGCCGTGGGGGTGTTTATATCCTTCGTTCCATACAAAGTTAAAGGTTTTTTCATTTGCTTTGCTGTTTTTCCCTATTTGAAATGCGTATACCTGCACATTTTTAGATAGTAATTCTTTCACTGCTTCTTTTGTCAATCCCGGAAAATTCGATGCGCCGTCTGTAATTTCAAAGATTATCTTTGTTTGCTTTCCCTTTTTAATCTCATTTTCCTGCGCAGATGTAATCCCGTCGGATATTTCTTTGAGGCAACTTGCATCATCAGTTGAACCGTCTGTCGCATTCAGCTTTACGATTGACCTGATTATGTCGCTTTTTTCTTTTTCCTTAGCATTTTTATCATTAAAATCCTTGACATTGTAATGCTGACTGCCAAAAAACCATGTTTCACTTAAAACCTCTATTTTTTGATTCAACTGCACGGCACTGCTTTTCAAATATTGATTAAAATCATCTATTGACAGCAGAGTTACGGCTAAGGCTTTTCTTGCCGCCTCAATTTTCGACTCATCCATTGAGCCTGAGTTGTCTATAACGAAAGAAATTTCTATTCTTTCGGGTAAAATGTCTGTTTGGGTTTCCAATAAATATCTGCTGAAAATCGGAAGATTTTTATAGTTTCCCTTTTTTTCGGCTTCCATAAAATCAGGGTAAAAATCAATAAAGCTGCCTATGTCTAATTTCCCCTTTATCTGACCATCCTTTTTTACACTTATTTCTTTTTTTGCATCTCCAATAAGCTTTTGCCAAAATTGGCGCATCTGCTCTCTTTCGGATTTCATTTTATTTGCATAAAACTGAAACAACTGCTGATCAGCCCGACTTATCCCGTAAAAGTCTAAATTTGCAGCGCCCTGTATGATATCTTGTACACTGTCGCTTACCTGGTCCTGCTGCTTCAGCATTTCTTCCAGAATCTTTTGTTCGTCCTCCTGGGTGGCTTCCAGTGAATCAGGTATTTCATCCGATTCAGATTGCTCGAGTGGATTTTCACTTCCCTTAAGTTGCTCTGCTTGCTGTCCATTTGATTTAAAAAACATCATCTCGTCAATTTCTTCCTTCCACAGTTTTTCAAAAATTGGAAAGATAAAGGAACGGATGAACGGATCCCTCTCCACAATTCCTTGGTCGTTATTTATTCCTATCACCAATTGGTAATGAATAAAGTCAAACAACGGATCACTTAAAACCTTCATATCAAAGGGATTTTCAGCACACCCCTCTATCACANNCTAATTTTATATAATTCAATAATTGTAAAGCTGTTTACGAATGCTCTGTGCTTGGGCATCTGAGAAATTGAATCCATCGTCCTGCCTGTTTCCTTCATGTATGAAATAATTTTTTTTAAATTTTCCTCATCTCGATATATGGGACACAGCTGCAAAACTCTCAGAAAAGATACATATTTATCCAACACATGCAAAAAATCAAGAATTTCCTTTTTTACATAACCAGAAATGACCTTTGGTTCATATGCGGGGTCTTTTTCCAGTCCCTCGCTTTTTATCCTGGCTGTAATATACCCTGTCATGCGGTCAATTTCTTTCTGCCAATCCTTTTTTCTGTTCAGATATTTTCCAGTTTGCTTCTTCCAATCAGGGTATAGGGCTAATTCATAGTAAATATGCCACATAATTTGATTGTCATTCAGCTTTCTGTCCAAAAAGCTTGCCAAGGGCAAATACAACGCTCCCTCGGAAGGTTCCAATATAAATCTTTCTGATTTTGAATCAGGAATATACATCAGGCTGGAGTCCCCCGTAAATGTAGCTAACGAGCGCTGTTCTTTCCGTAAAAATTCTTCACAATGTTTTTTAGCTTCTTCCATCAAAGCTTGTTCATCTAAGTCTAGCATGCTCATCCCTCCCATCAGTGCAGCGGCAATTCCCACAAATCCTTTGGCGTATGAATCCGATCAATTTCCGACAGATACAATTTCCCCTCAATACCCATAAGCAAGTAGCCTGAGTCATTTAATTTAAAAATATTTGTGAAGAAGGCATCCTTAACCGCAGCTTCTTCATTCAGATGCCAGCTCCCAAAATTCTCCTCAAATAAATACACAATTCCATCTTCGCTTAAAATTACAGCTGTGCCCTTTTGAGATTGAATATCAAATAAATTACCTTTCAGGCAGTCCGATTCTACCCTTACGGTCTTTGTTCCATCCAAAGAAATTATTTTATACTGCCCTTCATTNNTTCATCCTCTAAATACTTGATTTTTCTTATTTCATCATTTAGCAAGTCAATTTCTTCTTCAATTGTAAATTGACTGCCGTAATATCTTACAAAAAACAATTTCCCCCTCTTTGTTCCAACCGCGAAATAATCATCTTCTATCTTTTTTAGCACAGTCCAATCCGGAATAGTTAAACATATGTCCTCATGAAAAATTAGATGATATTCATCATCTTCCTTCACTATTTCAAGCAATACCAATGTATCCTCTCCATTTTCTGCTGCGAACAGGCACTCCCCTATTGCTGCGCACCTTCCAAATCCGCCGAAACTGCAGTCCGTTTGAAGCTTTTTTACCTTAATATGCTCATTGTTTTCCGATATTTTTTCAAAGCTGTCACTGGAAAAAAGATAGCATACCCCTGCAACTCCAAAAAGTAAAATTTCCTTGTTATTCAATTTATATATATATGAAATTGTTTCCTTTACCTCCCTGATAGGAGGACCCCACTCTATTTCAAGCTGATTACTGCCGGTAAAATCATCCGTAATATCCATATTAAAAAATTGAACCCTGCTGCCTGTGCCACTTGCAATTAAAAGATTTTTATTAATCCTCCAAATGCCCTGCAAAAATCCATCAAAGCTAAAAGCCCCCGCTTGCTTTATCGGATTTATTTTCACCAAGGCCTTTTTAATATTATTTGCATAAACCCGGTAATAAGGAATCAGGTCTGTCAACAGCTTTTCTTCTGTCTGTAAAAGTTCATTCAGGCTTTCTTCAAAATTATGAACTAAAATTCCAGTTTCCCGGCATTCATTCAGCTTTTTTCTCAAGGCATCCACCTGACTTTTAAAATACGCTCCGTCTACAGACAGGTTCATCCTCATTTTTCTCCTCCCTTATCCTCCATGTACTCAAGCAGGTATTTTGAATGCTCCAGGTGAGACAATTGCCTGTCTAACCTTTGATACTCCCTTACATCAATCCGCATCAAGTTATCAACATCACATTCAAAAGATTCTATCAGCTTTTGAGGCAGGGCTTTCCTGGGTGTTCCTTTCCCAAAAATCAGATGAACCGCATCTAAACAGCTTAAGGCTTCTGTTGCAGGGCGCACATAGCTATACGGACGGATGCGAATTTCGTCATACGTTGTGGTTGCTTCACCCGCACCCTTTGCTTCCATATTCCAGCCTTCGCTTGTGGGAAAGAACCCGAAACGCACAGCCTGTGAGATAATATAGTTTTGATCATCGGCATATGTGATTGAACCGATAAAGCCATCCCATAAAGCCTTGCTCAAATCCTTTTCTTCTCCCATATTCCAATTATCCAGAACATGTAAAATATTGCGGATTGACAATACGGATTCTCTAAGCTCCGGTTCATCTGTTCCGGAATCTCTTTGAATTTCATTGTCTCTCCATTTACCCATAAAAACATTTTGAGTAACCCTGCACAGCTGAGAAAAGCGGAACAATTCTTCCAATGTCCTTTGGGAATGTGGAATATGAATATTTCCGTTTTTATCAGCCAATCGAGCAGCTATTATTCTGAAAAGCTCATTTTTCTCCGGAAACTCCTGATCCTCCAATGAGCCTGTTATCCTCTGAGGCACATAATTGTACTCAATAGTTACAAACCGTGACTTGAATGCCGGATTAAGCTCATTTGTTCCTTCATAGTTAACCATTTGAGTTGGTAAATTTCCCGTGCCGATAAATCCAAAACCCGGCTTAATCAATACTGGACCTACTCCAGTAATATATGCCGCGCTCCCTGCATGGCGCTGCAGAATATCGTTGAGGGCTATTAAGTTCTGCATGGCAATTGTGTTCAGCTCATCCACAATTACCGGCCTGCCTTCTCTCACCGCAATCAAAATTTCTCTCTCGGTTTTTTTTATTTCCGTGCCAAAGGCGCTGTTGCTTGCCACAAATAAATCAGAAAAACTTTTCCAT
This sequence comes from Clostridiales bacterium, assembly GCA_003514865.1. The sequence continues at coordinate 4,288 of DOON01000164.1, read as the reverse complement.
ATTTGAATTTTAAGCTGCAGCTGCTCTTCATCTGTCATCTGCTCCAGCCTTTCCCTGTGCTCATCCATCCATTCATAAAAATCCACAATAATCATGTTGAGATAATCTACAAAGGAGCCCTGTGAAAAGCTGCGCTGAAGAGACAATGTTTTTTCCACAAACATATCTTCATAAGTTAAATTGTGCGAGCCTGATATAAATAATGGCTGCAAAGATTCTATCTCCTCCTTGCTTCCGCAGGTCAGAATATTCTGATAGTGCAGCTTTCTTTCTTCATGAAATTCTCCGAACTTTTGAATGGCATCTTTTTCTGTGGCATCCGGAGTTGCAGAAAACCAGGCTTCCATTTTATTCTCCAATTCACCCTGTATTCTATTCTGAATGATAAAATCCAGAGCTGCTTCGGTTGCTAATTGTGTCTTTCCGCTTCCCAAATGCCCTACGATATACACAGGCACCCCCAAATTCAAGGAATCTATTANNAAGGTTACAAGGCGCTGGTGGTCCTGAGTTTCTATATCGTTTATCAATTGGCGCCTGTGATAGAACTCCCATGCCTCAGGAGAAGCCTTTATCATCAGCTCTAACTCGTGCTCCAATGTTTTTATGCGGTCTGCCCTGTACCTCGTAGCCGAATTGCTGCCATAATGACAGCCGTTGTTGCTCTCGCTGCTGACTCTTCTTTCCCAACGAAGGAAAAACCTTTCATACTCAATTGAGTTCTCAATTTCTTGTATTTCCCTGCCTTTGCTTGCTGTTTCTTCTTCCACATAAGCCTTATATTTTTCGTAATAGACATTATTTTTTTTAAAATCAGGATTAAGCACATCGCCCTTTTGTTCAAATTTCCTGAAAGCTTTAAAAAAAGCTCCTTGCTCTTCTATTTTTTTATTGTTTTCATCCTCCCGCAATTTCAGGGCCTTTTCACGCAATTCCTCTTCATACCAGCCTTGCATTTCTTCTATAGCAGGAACATAAGTCTGATTAAGATCTTTTTGTCCTTTCACAAAATTTCCTCCTTCTTACGATGCTGTTGCCGCAGATATATTAAAATCCCAAATTTAAAAAATCGGGATTTTAATATACTAGCTAACCTTACATAATTAAATAATTCCGTGTTCTTTTAACAGCTCTTCTATCTCTGTTCCCGCTATTTGTTTTAAAACCTTGCGTTTTGTAAGCGGCGGCAGCTTAATTTCCGGTCTTTCTCCATCCAGCAGACATTTGCTTGCATTCAATAAATAGCGTATGTCATATCTCGAAGCATATACCTCAGGAACACCCTTTTCAACACCTGTCAAAACATATACCGCTTCCATGGCTGTACGTCCTGAATATTCTATTGTAAATACAGTATCACGTCCCGGATCATCCAGCGTTTCGGCAAATTGTCCAAGGAAAGCGAAATTCACTGCATTTTTAGGCACAACATATGGGCGGTCTCCAAATTCGCGAACCATGAACTGAGATGTAATAAACGGCATCATGACAGGAACCGCGGTGCATGATCCCGCCAGTTCTTCTATTTCATCTACCGGAACCCCTATATGATACAGCCATTCCTTTGTGATTTCCTTACCGGTACAATCCCTCATAGGCTTTTTAATATAGTCGCCCGGAACATCGGAAAACAAGCCGTATACCCATACAACAACGTCTTTTTCAGGCTGTCCGTAATATTGTTCCTGACGGTTTATAGTCCAGCTCATGAGCCACGAAGAATCAATTGCCGAAATTATACCGCCTGTTACAGTTTTTCCGCCATATGGCGAGCGCTTTGTAATTTTTTCAATGTACTTTGGAACACGTTCATCGTGACACGTTACAGTACATGATTCCCAGTTAGATTTTTCTGGATCTGTACAGAATTTGTCCGGATTTCCAAACTCCTTCGACTGTTCAGCTATATTCCTCCATAACTTCCAACATCCTTCCGGTTCCTTGTTAAACGGAGCAGGAGTATTGTCATCACCGTAGCCTGAGCCTTCGGTCATGGAGCCATTAGTGATGAATACCAAATCATTTTCTNNAAAAATTCAACATTATCAACGGTTACTCCATATTCAAATTTAGCGCCGTTATCCTGTAAATATTTAACCATCGGCTTTACAAATGAAGTGTATTGATCATGGCGTGAGAACTGCAGTGCTGAAAGATCAGGAAGTCCTCCCACATGATGGATGAAACGGTTCATGTATAATTTCATCTCCAATGCACTGTGCCAGTTTTCAAAAGCAAACATCGTTCTCCAATATGTCCAGAAATCACTGTCCAAAAGCTCATCCGAAAAAATATCCTCTATAGATTTGTTTTGAAGCTCTTCATCCGAAATATTTACAAAGGAAGCCAACTCCTTTGCAAGATCCTGCCCCAGATTGAACTTTCCGTTGTCATATCTCACACCTTGGTTTTTAGTAATACGGCAGTTGCTGAAGTTGGGATCATCGTAGTTCGTGTAATAAAAATGGTCCAGCACAGTCATCTCAGGGTCCTCTGTAGATGGCAGGGAGCTGAATAAATTCCATAAAACCTCAAAATAATGTCCCATCTCACGTCCGCCACGTGCCACATAACCTGCATTCTGACGAACAGCACCATCCAGTGAGCCCCCCGGAACATTCAGCTGCTCCAAAAATACAATTTTGCTGCCATCCATGTGTGCATCGCGTATTAAAAAGCACCCTGCAGCCAAAGCACCTATTCCCGTTCCGATTAAATAAGCCTTTTTGTCTTCGATTCCTTTAGGTTTTCTTGCATTTACCAAAGCATGGTAAGTTCCGTTTGTAAGCTTGAGCCTTGCGTCATATGTTTTTAGTTTCATTGTATCTCCTTCTTTCTCAATTTTATAATATTCCAATATAACTTTTGTGTAGTTTTTTACATTCACTTTATCAGCATGCTTGTGAAGTGTAATGAATAATAAGCTTTTCTTTTTAGCTGCTTATTATCCGTGTGATTTGTATAAAACAATAATATGGCTTTTTTATACCTTTTTCATTATATAAACAAACCGCAGTGTTCGAAATTAAAACACTGCGGTTTGTTTGTCTGATTTTCAGGCACTGATGTATCAATGTCTGAAAATATAATTTGCATTTATTATACGTTGTTTAAGTCGGCACTGCGCTTGAGCGACAGCTCAATATTTCCGTCAAAGAGCTGCCCAATCCTCCTGACAACAATATCGGGGCTCTCTTTCATGCCCGTGGAAATCCAGCGCATTAGCATTTGAGTCAAGGCGCACTGATAAAAAGAAGCAATGAGTTTCCTGTCCTCCGTAGAAGCAGGAATATCCTCACTTATTTTTTCAACATACCTTATCATAACATTTCCTGACACATCATATATATAGCTCACTAATTCTTCTCGTTGCATGGAATTATATATATGATACACAGCCCTTTTGTTTTCCAAAGCAAATTTAGCGGCCACAATAAAGCTCTCTTCCCATGAAAGCGTATCATTATATTCATCAATTACTGTCTGAAGCTCCATCTGGAATATTTCTGACAGCAGTGCATATACATCCGTGTAGTAGTAATAAAAAGTATTTCTATTAATCTCACATGCCGCGGCAATATCCTTAACCGTAATCTTGTTAAGCGGACGATCATTCAGCATTTTTATGAATGCCGCGCGAATCATTTTCATTGTATATTGCGGTGCCAAGCTGCCACCTCCTTAACTTCCTGTCTGTACGTAAAATTATAACACACGATAAGCTATTTGCAAACAATCAAACATATCCCTCCAGTTCTCACGGTGGAGCATTGGCCATCAAAGCAGGACTCCGTCGGCAGATTGAAGCATGTTTTATTGATCCCGAAATTATAAAAACCGCCTGACTCTTTTAAAATATTCCATATATTTTTCGCCGTATATCTTTTTTAAAGATTGTTCCTCAAGCAGGATTTGTCGGTTAATAAGCCATCTACCGGCAAAAATATAAATCAATATTATGTAATTAGGAATAATCAAAAATATCCCTGTCAGAACCAGCCCAAATGCTGTATATATCGGATTGCGGCTGATAGAGAATGCTCCCGTGGTCACAAGATCTCCGGGATGATCTTCGTCCAAACCTACACGAAAGCTTTTTCCAAATGAAATCAGAGCATATATAAACAATGCAATACCCATTAAGCATACAGCCACGCCTACCCAACCGGCAAAAACATTATTAAACAATTCAACTCCTATTTCAGGCAACCCAAACGCACTTGCAAATACAATGTAAAATAACAGTAAGGCAAACGGAGGAATTAAAAAATCCTTTTTATCTATTTCA
>DOON01000091.1:949-4105 GCA_003514865.1 Clostridiales bacterium | reverse complement strand
GTCTTCAGCGTTTAATACTATTTTTCCGTGATTTTTCTGATTCCAACCTCAGTGATTTTTGTTCCGCTTCTGCCCTTTCCTTTTGTAATGAGGCCTTTTTCCTGAAGGTCTTGGAGCACGTTGCGGAGACTTGAATCTCCTATGTGGATGCCCATGAATTTCAGTTGGGTGTTTAGCTGCATGCGGCCTATGCCGTGGTACAGCTGTGTATTTTCCATAATTATTTTAAGAATTGAACTTTCAACGCTCAATATATCTGTTGAATTTGAAGCCTTGCCGGCCTCCGATGATGAATGAGGAGGGTTCGTCAGGCACCCGGGAAATGCCGACAATGTATTGTAGTGTATGGCGGCATTTTCAAGCTCGCGGACATTCCCTGGCCAGTTGTATGAGGACAAAAGCTTCTTATCCGAATCGCTTATCTGATTATATTTTGGACCCAAGAAGTTTGATATCAGAGGAAGGATGTCTTCTCGCCTGTTTCTCAGGGGCTCTATTCGCAGCGTGATTACATTGAGACGGTAATACAGGTCTCTTCTGAAATTTCCTTTGTCAACCTCGCTTACGAGGTCTCTGTTTGTGGCGGCAATTATTCTTGTGTCAATATTTATCATTCTATCGCTGCCGATGCGCATTATCTGGCGTTCCTGAAGCACACGCAGAAGCCTTGACTGCAGATGAGGAGAAATATCTCCTATTTCATCCAATAAAATAGTTCCTCCGTTGGCTTGCTCGAAAAGTCCTAGCTTTCCGCTCTTTTTTGCTCCTGTAAATGAACCGCTCTCATATCCGAACAGCTCGCTTTCCAGAAGGGACTCGGGAAGCGCTGCGCAGTTTATAGCTACGAAAGGCATTTTATTGCGCTGTGAATAGTTGTGTATGGATTGTGCCAGGAGCTCTTTTCCTGTTCCGCTTTCACCTGTTATAAGTACGGTGTGATCTGTTAATGATACTGTCCTGGCGGTTTTTATGCACTCCTTCATGGCCGGAGAAACGTGTATTATATCTGAGAAATTGTACTTAGCATACAGCCCTTTTTTCTCAAACAGCTTCTTTGCGGTGATTTCAATATCTCTTAAATCCTTTTCGTTCTGAAAAACTATGTAGTAGCCCATTACTTCGTCCAGAAGCATTATTGGCGTTTTCTCTATAAAATATTGGATGCCGTTGAGCATGGTACCATCCTTGGGCATGATTTCCCTTTGGATTTTTGAAAAAATATCTATNNGGTGAGCTGTCTTTTATGTCGAACAAGGCTTTCGCCTTATTGTTTGAAAACAGCATAGTATACTCCTCGTTGGTAACAATCAATGCTGTGTGAGATTCATTGATTACACTGTCAAAAACATAATTTTTTACAAAGTTGTTCAGATAATAATTGTAAATATAAATATCCGGCTCGGCTAATTCTCTTATATGCCGCACTAAATTACGGTTTGTAAGGTCGAAGTTTAAATTCAGCCTGTTCATAAGGCGCAGGAGTGTGTCGAAGCTTATTTCCCTGTATCCTATATTTATAACTTTTTTTATGTGTGATGGAACAAGATGAATTTCGTTAGGTGTTATGCAAACTTCGAAATCATTATAGATATTGCTGCCGGTGTCATTGGGGTCATAGGGAATAAGGTTCACATGGTTCATTCCAAGCTCATAAAGGGAGCAAAGCGTCTGGACGGCAGTTTCGTAACTGTCGTTGACCATCAGCACATTTGTACCATCAGGAATTTCCGAAATCTCATGAATATGCCGTTTGCTTATACTTCTGTACATGGTTATAATATTATTGTAATTATCAACTCTTTCCTTGAGAGGGTACAGCATGGTTTCATGGGTTATTATGTAGGCATCAGCATCTATTTTTACACCTGCATCAAGCTCAGACAGATAGTAATTTTCTACAATAATTGTGTTCNNAATATTTTTTCAAGGTTTTCTTTTAAATATCGGATGACCTCCTGATTGTCACTGTTGTTATAAATAACTGCAACCTTTTTCATTCTTGCCTCCATTATCAGCATGTTATTAATCTAATATTATCCTATTTAATGGGATAATGTCAAACTAATAGTTTAGGGTGAGACGAGGATAAAAAGAAAATTAACAGGATTAAACATATTATACCCTATTTAAACCTGTTAATTTTCAATAATCTATCTTAGATTTTAAAATGTTAAGTTTTTTTAACTATTTATTCATTAACTCTTTGAAATATTCTTGTATAGCATCTAACTCCCCAGGCTTTGCCGTTTCTGATTAGGAAGCGCATGGTGGTGCGCTGTTCATCAATATTATCGGCCGTTCTTGCGCTGAAGAGAGTTTCTTCACAATGGTGCAGCACCAAATCATCGTCATAGTAGTGTGCAAATAAATTTCCCTCATCATCGGCTGTTACGATGCAGTATGCGGGAACGGCTTCTCTGCTTATGTATGTTCCTGTAACAGCCTCCGGCATGCTGAATTTATTGCCTGAAGGAATGGCGAAGGTGTGAGATGTATCCAGGGGAAGCTCCAGCACCAGGTTGTAGCATGGCCATAAGAAGGGTTCCATTGAAACATCACCTTGATTGCACAGAGCGGTCATTGAATATCCTCCCATTATCAGTCCTCCTTGAGTGGAAACACCGTGAAGTCCACCGGAGTGCTCGCATATTACCTTGTCGTTTTTAATGCGTTTGTTCAGACCGAAGCAGTAGAAGGGATAAGGAGTCTCGGGAAATTCCCTGCCTATTAATATTTCTACAGCCTTTGGGTCTATTATCTGCTTTCCTTCAAATACGCCGTTCTGGGAGAGCATCTGATAATATTTTGTGATGTCGTTGGCTGTGGATTTAACACAGGCGCATCCCCTGTATGGCGGGAGAACAGACCATGCTTGATCCGAATACAAATTTCCGTCATCATCCAGGTCAAAAAGGTCAGCAATATCGCCTTCGGACAAAGTAATTGCCTCCTTGCCGTCAAGGTCAAGCACGGAGCGCGTCATCCCAAGCGGCTTGAAAATCCTTTCTTGAAGGAATGCTTCTAGCGATATGCCAGCTGCTTTGTCAACCACATATGACAGAAGTGCATAGGCATCATTGGAATAGCTCATGTATTCTCCGGGAGCACCTAAGGGTTCGTACTCCCCGCTGTTTGCTATGTAATCTATAATATCTA
>DOON01000091.1:0-940 GCA_003514865.1 Clostridiales bacterium | reverse complement strand
CGATTTTATCCATCTTGTTCGGAGCACTTGCTTTAAGCGCTTCAGATGACTGTGTATCTCTTCCCGGGGTGTTCATAACAATGGACCATTCAAGGGGAGGGATTGGAGGTATACCCGCCGTGTGCATTGCCAGATGGCGTAGGGTCACGCTTTCTGCCGGAGTTCCAGGAATGGAGAACTTCGGGAAATATTTTATCACCGGGTCTGAAAAGCTAAGCTTTCCCTCTGCCTCAAGTATTGCGCATGCAAGGGTCGTCATGGATTTGCTCATGGAAGCAATTCCGTAAACAGTGTTAGCTCCCGCAGGCCTTTGCTTTTCTGAATCACAGTATCCATAACCTTTTTCAAATATTATACCCTCCGGTCCTCTTATGCATATTGCCACACTGGGGTATTTTTTTTCTTCAAACATTCTGCCAAGATAATCATCAAGTTTCTTTATATCATACATAATATACCTTCCCCGCTAATATATTTTTAAAGTTCAAGCAAATAGTACAACAAAGAAAATTCACTGTCAATGCATATATTTTCACGGAGAATGCATGTAAAAATTGGCATGAATATTGCAATTTATAACTTATATTTATCACCGAGGGAGGATGACAATAATGAAAACATTTTCTCAATCGCTAAATACTTTTAAAAAGGAGAGGTCTAAATGCGAAGCTACATAATTAAAAGATTGGGAGTAGGAGTATTGCTGCTGCTTTGTGTATCTTTCATAGTTTTCGGCATGCTGTACCTGATGCCGGGAGATCCTNNATATTTGAGGGTGATTTCGGCATTTCCTATAAGTACAGGATAGCTGTTGGGTCATTGCTTAAAAATGCCATACCCATAAGCCTGAAGCTTACGGTCACCACGATGCTTATAAGCAATCTTATTGCATTGCCTTTGGGGCTTCTGTGCGCATATAAAAAGAACCCGCTGTTTGACA
>DOON01000272.1 GCA_003514865.1 Clostridiales bacterium | reverse complement strand
TTCGATTCCGCGTTTGGGCACCAAAATGAAAAGATCTATACATTATTGTATAGGTCTTTTTTTATGTCATAATTTGATTTCGACCACCGACAGAGAGGAAGAAATTGGTAGGTCAACCGCATTTAAAATGTAATTGAACTTAGAATATCTTTTACAACATTTATTATATTGCTATAAAATATTTTATCGTTGAATTTAATGGGCATCAGATTTCTTTTTATCCCTTCTATTGCTGTATATGATTTAATTTTATAATTATTGTTATCGATAAAGTAAAATTCCTTTATTTTTTCATCCGTGAAAAAACCGAGAGGGATGTCCAACTCCATTGATTGAGATTTATAATCTATACGTAAATTAAAATTCAAGCTTGTATGTACATAGTCGTGTTTGCAGTCTGCAATTACATTAAATATGCATATTAAAAAATTTTTTCTGATTTTAAAATCAGAGCTATTCAACGTTACAATAAGATTATTATAATACAGGACATCATCATATAAATTCAGGATATGTTCAAATAACAGCGGAAGATTGAGCACATCGTCATAATTGTGCTGCAATATTAAGAAGGAAAACTCTTTTCTCGGCTCAATTCTATATGCATTATACAATGTTATTATATCTTCGCCTAAGAGCGTGTCCTCTCTTTCTATATTAAAAAATCCCTCTACTGTTTTCAGTTTTAAATTTTCAACTTGTATTTTGTTTCTTACCTGCCTTATTAAATTATATAAATCTACCTTTGTAAAAGAATTCATATCAACTTCTATGTTATATTTTTGAAACTTGTTTGTCAGGAATGGAATGTCAAAGCTGTTTCCGTTGTATGTAACAATATAATTCTTATTTATGATGAGCTCCTTTAAATATTTTAACGCTTCCGGTTCGTCAATTTTGTATTCACAAAAAAGCTGATAAATTTTATAGCTATTGTCAAGGTAAAGCAATAGCGTTATTGATATTATATCTGCGTGTATGCGTGAAAGTCCTGTAGTTTCTATATCTATAAAGACAGCATTCTTAAATAAGCTGCCTAGGTTTTCATTGGATGTTAAATACGGTATTTCTTTGAAGTCAATAATCATATGGTCTCCTGCACTAAATTTATTTAAAAATTACTTTAATTATCACCTAATATTTGGTAAAATCAATTGAGGTGTAATATGTACATATTGTTATATATCTTTGCGGCCTATGCGGTTGGAATAATATCATGTGAATATGGATTTTTTAGTTATATTTTTGTAGCTTTATTTTCTTTGCTTGTATATAGAACCTTTAAAACAAAGCGATTCATATTCAATTCGGTAATTATTGCATTTCTGATTTTATCTTTTGTCAACACCTATTATAATTCAAAATTTATCCTAAAACAATATATTAATGAGGAAGCAGTCTTCACTGTAAAGATAAAGAAGCAAAATAAAATAAATCCTGATTCAGATTATTTAAGCTTTGATGGCTCAGTAATAGGTATAAATGGCAGAAGGCTTAAACAAAGCGAAAATACAATTGTATATATAAATAAAGCAAACAATACATCTGAAAACAGTATAATACAGTTTAAAGGACGTACAGCGGACAGTAACTTCAGCAGAAACAGAATGATGTTCAATTATGAAAATTATTTAAGGGCTAAAAAAATAGGAGCGGTTATTTTTCTGCAGGAGAGTCCCACTGTGATTAAAAACAGGTATTCTTTAATGAATGAAATATCAATAAATTTTAAGAACTATGCCGAATGATGCTTTTATAATTCGCTCAGCAGGGAAAATGCAAATGTCATTTTATCAATAATATTGGGAGATGTGGATTATTTAGATGAAGGGCTGTATGACAATATTAAGATTATGGGATTGGCTCATATTTTTGCTGTTTCCGGAACTCATATAGTGCTTATGTATGCTGCATTGCTTAAAATGTTTAAATTATTCTATTTTGGCCGAAGGCCAAGCTGGGTGGTCGCGTGGATTATAATATGGTTTTATGGCTTTTTAATAGGTTTTCCTGTTACGGTAATGAGGGCACTTGTTATGTTCACACTTTTATTCGGATCGGAGGTTCTATACCGAAAATATAACTCTGTCAACTCAATAGGCCTGGCAGCCCTTGTTCTTACTTTATACAATCCTTACTGGATTTTTGATGCGGGGTTTTTATTGTCATTTTCGGCTGCACTAAGCCTTATTGTTTATAATAAATATATCTCACGCCATGTTGAAGCAAGGAGTAAAATTCTCAAAACAATATATTTATATTTATTCTTACAACTGTTTACACTGCCGGTAGTGTCATATTATTTCAATTATGTGCCTGTCATGGGGATTATATACAATATATTGCTGCTGCCCATATTTACGGTTATACTTATATATGGATTCGTACTTTTAATTATGAACGTGATTTTTTACAGATACATAATAGTTTTCTTTGATATTTTTGATTATATACTTTATAGCCTGAGGTATTTTGTGAATTTGACCGATAGAGTACAATTTAACGGGCTTTCTGTTTCAGGCATGTCGACCGCTTTGATTATTTTTTATTATTGCATGTTGATTGTAATGATTTATGCCTACAACAACAAAAACCACAGAGAAAACAACTGTGGTGCTGCTATCCTTCTAAGCTTTTACATTATTAACTTCATTTTTTTGCCGTTTATGGATGTAAGTCTTTATTTCAATGTTGTTGATGCAGGACAGGGAATGTTTACAACGGTTAAATACAAGGATATAAATTTAATAATTGATTGCGGAAGCACAAGCAGCAGTAGCTTTGGCAAGTATACTGCAGTGCCGTATATGGTCAAGAGAGGTGTCAGCAATGTTGACGGTGTATTCATAAGCCATTGGGACGAGGATCATTATTCTGGATTAAGAGAGTTGATGAACAGTAATATAACAATTAAAAAAGTTTTTTCTTCATATAAAAGTGATGAAATTGATGTGGTGGAGCTGTTGCGCAACGGAGACAGTCAGGAAATTGATGACAGGCTGCAAATAGAAATTTTATGGCCGGATGNNCACTTGTTGTATTGCTGAAATATGAACAAAATAGTATTTTGCTTACGGGTGATATTGAAAATGAGGTTGAAGGGATGGTATCAAAATATATTGAGCATACAGATATATTGCTGGTGCCTCATCACGGCAGCAAGACATCATCCACATCTGAATTTGTAAATAATTCAAGTCCAAGTATAGCTGTTATGAGCTACGGCAAAAACAACTATGGCATTCCGTCTAAGGACGTTATATCAAGGTATGAAGACAAGGGCAGCAATATTTTATCAACATTTAAGCACGGAGAAATAAATTTTATTTTAAAAGGTGACAAAATATATTATAATACATATACGGGTCACAGGTCTGATAATTACTATGAGCTATATTTTGCAGGAATAATTCCGAATATGATAAATTTTTGCCTGCTGGTATGGATTATGAGAAGTAAAGGGGAAAATTATGAGCTATAAAGCAATAACCGATATGACAGAAAAAATGAAGATTCCTTGTTTCCTTATATTGCATGGGACAGAAGAATATCACATAGATGATGCGATAAATCTCATTAAGAAAAAATATGTAAGCGAAGAATATGAGAGCATGAATTACATGGAATTTGAAAAAATCGAAAGTAACTCNNTGTCAGATTATAAGGTATGTGTTGTCAAGGAAGCGGGATTTTTGACATCTGCAGGCAGCCTGAACAAAAAAGATGAGGACAGGTTGATGGAAATGGCTGACGGGAATGACGGCTGTATAATAATATTCCTCATAAAGGGCGGAAAACCTGATTTGAGAAAGAAATTCGTCAAGAAGCTGAAAGAGAAAAATTCGATTTTTGAGCTCAATAAGCTAAATGAAACGGAGTTATCGAGATATATTGCAGCACAATTTAAAAGCCGAGGGCTAAACATCAGCTTGCATGATGCTGATTATATTGCCAACAATTCAGGATATTTGGAGTACGAAAGTACGGTAAATCTGTACCATATAAATAATGAAGCAGAAAAAATAGCTTCTTTCAAGTCAGGGGCAGGCAGTGTTTCTCTTGAAGATATAGAACTTTTAATTATCAAATCCGTTGAAAGCAACATATTCAAGCTTGTTGACTATGTGTGTGAGGGGAATAAAGCAAAGGCATTTGAGATTCTGGAAGAAATGCTTTTAAATAACACTCCTGAGCAGTTCATAATACATATGCTTGCAAGGCAGTACAGGATGCTATATCAATATACTGTGCTTTTGAAAAAGGGATATGGATTTAATGACATAATGAATAAAATGAAGCNNCTTTGTTGCAACAAAGCTTTCAAAGCAGGCAAAAAATTACGGTCCGGAAAAGATACAGTATTATATGGAGAAAATACTTGAAATCGACAAGAAAATCAAGACAGGTGAAATAGACGGAAGAATAGGTCTTGAAATGATTACAAACGGAATAATAAAATAAAACCGGCTACAGCCGGTTTCGTCATTTCCAGAGATTCATCAACTAACACCACATTCTAGACTATGAGGTTAGTTGATGAATCTTACGGATTTTAGTTCTATAATTAAGCAACTTTGTTTAATTTAAGAGCTAATCTGCTTATTTTTCTTGATGCTGCATTTTTGTGAATAGTATTCTTTGCAGCTGCCTGATATAATTTCTTCTCACATACTTTCAATAATTCTTTAGCTTTTTCGTAGTTTCCTTCTGTCAAGGCTGCTTCAAATTTCTTTATATATGTTCTGATTTCAGACTTTCTGCTCTTGTTAACTTCAGTTTTCTTGTTTATAACTAAAATTCTTTTCTTTGCAGATTTAATATTTGCCAAAATCTTCACCTCCTTTTAAACGTTCTTATTCAAATGCTCTAATATTTTAGCATATTATTTGCACATTGACAATAATTTTGACAGCAAATCAATTATACAGGCTAATCCAACAAAAATCAAGTATAAAGAATAAAAAAAAGAAAAAATTCAATAATAAATCTAATATGTATTAATATAGCAGGAGGATATATGTATTACAGAACGGATTTAGCATTTGAAGCAAATGAGTCGCTGGCTCAAAAAGCAGAGGGTATTACTTTAAATACGAAAAACTACAAGCATGGAGAGATTGTTGAGCTGGAGATTACCGATGAGGCTGCAGAGAAGGCAGTGGGTAAAAAGAAAGGGAAATACGTTACATATGAAACCAATAGCCTTAAGAGTCTAAACAAGGATTCAATGAATGAAGTTATTAATATTCTGGCTCAGGCCATAAAGGATGTATCAGGACTTAAGAGAGAAAAGATATTGGTTGTAGGTTTGGGAAACAGAAATATAACAGCGGATGCCCTGGGACCTAAAACATTGGATAAAATCAAGGTTACACGTCAGTTTTTTAAAGCATATAACAAGGAATACGATGAGGATTACAATGAGGTATCCATATTGGAACCGGGGGTACTGGGCACAACAGGAATAGAAACCGTCAACACAGTGATTGGGGTAGTGGAAAAAATCAAGCCTACACTGATTATAATAATAGATGCGCTTGCGTCCAGAAAAATGAGAAGACTTTGCTCAGTTGTACAGATTACAGATGCAGGTATTGAGCCGGGCTCGGGAATAGGAAATATGCAAGGATCTCTCAACGAAGAGGAGCTTGGGGTAAAGGTTGTGGCAATAGGTATTCCTNNCTATCATACCTGATTGAATTTTAAAAATAAATACCTCACAAGGTGATGAATTAATTTCGTAATCTAATTGTAAAAAATAAGAGTGTTATTCAGGAAACAATACACATATACATTAATATATTACTTTTGAGAAAATATGTGGAGTTGGATTATGAAGAGACGAAGAAGAAATAAAAGCGGAACAAAATTTTACATGGCAATGTCACTTTTCTGCCTGGTTGTACTTTTTGTAGGCTACAGTTATGTTCATACTTTAGCCGAAAGAAGAAAAGAAGGCAAGGATATTACAACTATTTCCCTGCATTACAAGGGCGATAAAACAGATGAAGACAATGCAAATCCAATTGACAAGATAATGTCCTACTTTAATATTTTTCTTGAAAAAACATTTAAAGAAAATGATGAATCAAGCAAGCAGACAGAAACAGACGGAGTAAAATCCAAAGAGGTTTTCAGAACAATCAATACCGACAAGGAAGATTCAAAGAATAATGACTTGGAAATATACGAGGAAAATGAGGAACAGCTTCCGAAGCAAGAAGTATTTATCGCCGATAACCGCCAGGAGAATTTTTTTAGAGTAATAGAATCGCCAACATACAGAAGCAGCGCTCCACGTAATATGGACCTAAACGCTGCTTCTGCTAATGAAAAATTTAATATAGTATTATTTCATACACACGGAACAGAAGCATATCTTCCCCACGAGGAAGGAAATTACAGGACGCAGGATGAACGCTACAATGTAATGGGTGTAGGAACAAAAATCACCGCAAATTTGCAGGGCTATGGATTAAATGTAAAGCATCTTAAGGATTACAATGATTATCCCGATTATAATTCATCCTATGCTAATTCAAAAAATGCGGTAAGCAAGATTATATCAAATACAAAAAAGAATTTAGTTATAGACCTTCACCGTGACGGCGTGGAGGAAAATTCAGCATATGAACTTAAACTGTCAAGGGTTAAGACTGTATCCATAAATGATAAGGATGCCGCAACATGCATTTTAGTAATAGGAGATAAAAATGAAAACGCTGAAAAGTTAAAGCAAAATGCGGAACTCCTATACGATGTCGCAGATAAAATGTATCCGGGGCTGTTGAGGGAAGTTGTAGTACGTCCGGGTGCATATTTCAACCAGTATCTTTCAGATTACGCACTGCTTCTTGAGGTCGGAAGCCCCTTAAACCACATAGATGAGGTAAATTATTCGGCGGAGCTGATGACTGAAATTTTAGCTGAGTATATTGCCGAAATTAGCAAATAATACTTTCATAAACACATAATTTTTGATATAATACCCTATATCCGTTTAATAGGGAGGAAATATTTTTTGGACAGAAAAAAATACATAAGAAACTTTTCGATAATCGCTCATATAGATCACGGTAAATCAACACTGGCAGACAGGTTAATAGAAAATACCGGGCTGATTTCCCATCGCGAAATGCAGGAACAGGTTTTGGATAACATGGATCTGGAAAGAGAGAGAGGAATAACAATAAAGCTTCAAACCATAAGCTTGCTTTATAAGGCACAAGACGGCAATGAATATACCTTAAACCTGATTGATACCCCCGGTCATGTGGATTTCAATTATGAGGNNGCACAGACTCTTGCCAATGTTTATCTTGCGCTGGACCAGGATCTCGAAATTGTTCCTGTAATAAATAAGATTGACCTTCCCGGAGCAAGACCGGAGGAAATCAAGAAGGAAATAGAGGATGTAATAGGTCTTGACTGCGAAAATGCTCCGCTCATATCTGCCAAGGACAATATTAATATAGATCAGGTCCTCGAGGCAATAGTAAAACAGGTTCCGCCTCCTTCGGGAGATGAGGATGCACCGTTGAGAGCGCTGGTGTTCGATTCATATTATGACAGCTACAGAGGAGTTGTCGCATTTGTAAGAATTAAAGAAGGTCAGGTTAAAAAGGGCGATAAAATAAAAATGATGTCAACAGGCAAGACGTTTGATGTAACTGAGGTCGGAATAATGTCGCCTGTTCAGAAGCCTACATCTGCATTGTATTCAGGTGATGTGGGTTATTTGTGCGCAAGCATTAAAGATGTAAGGAACTGCCGTGTGGGTGATACCATTACGGGAGATGAGAATCCGGCAAACGAGCCTCTTCCGGGATACAAAAAAGTAACATCAATGGTTTACTGCGGAGTTTATCCGGCTGAAGGAGAAGATTTTAACACTG
>DOON01000220.1:348-12705 GCA_003514865.1 Clostridiales bacterium | reverse complement strand
TAATAGCTATTAAAATCATTTTGCTCTACTTCCTCCAGCATTATTAAAAAATAACCATCGCTGTTGGCAGAACTTGTTATTTTTCCTTTTTTAAATTCCGGTATCTTTTTACCCACCTCCGAATCAGGCCACTCAGTGGAACCAAATGTTACTTCTTCCCCGCCTTCTCCCTTAAATGTAACCTCTTCACCATCAATGTCCACATTTGCGCCCAAAGTCTTTTCGACTATTTTTTCCGTTATTTTGTCCTCCATTTTCTGCTTTGCTCCACAGCTTGCAAGAATAAGCAGCAATGATATTAACAATACAGCAATAAATAATTTCTTCATAACAACCTCCGTTATTTTATTATTGTATACTTACCTATTAAAGGAAGCTGTTTCACTTTTCCTCCAAAGCCGTTAACCAGCCCCATGATACCCATTATCAGTATTGCCACAGCATATACCGGCAGAAGCATCCATCCTATCACTGGAATAAACCCCAGTACAATATTTCCTATTACAGATACTATAAGCAGAAGAAGAGCCTGATTTGCATGAAATTTTCCGTACTTGGAATCCGGACACGCAAGCAGCGGCAGAAAGAAAACGATGTAGGACAGCCCTGCCATGGTTTTGTTTTTTTCAATGTCCTCGGGATTGTAATCTTCATTGTTGTTTTCTAAAAATTCAGACATAATTGCCTCCTGTAAATTATTTTTACTATATTATATAGTCAGATGGGAAATATGTAATCACCCTCCGGGTGATTACAGCGGCAAATATGCAGATTATTTTAGGGTGAGCAGCATATTTACCTGCGAAATATATTTCTTGAACTAATTTGCGCATATGGTATAATAAAAGTAAATAATATCCATTTTTTGACTAAGAAGGTGATGCCATGTTAAAAAACTCAATGCTGTACCTCTTATTATGCATTATGCTTCTCACAGGGTGTAAAAACACTGAAAAACTTGACCCTCGAAATCCTGTCACCTTAAGTTTATGGCACAACTACGGCGGACAAATGAAAAACACTATGGATGACCTTATTGCGGAGTTCAACGATACCGTGGGAAAGGAAAAGGGAATCATTATTAATGTGACTTCCATAACCGGCTCGGCAACAATCCATGAAAAGCTTATGATGGCTTCCAATGATGAACCCAATGCCCCTGAACTCCCCGNNTTTATCCCAACACTGCTCTTGTGCTTGCACAAAAAGGGCTTCTTGCCGACTTAGGACAACAGTTTACCGAAAAAGACCTGTCAAAATATGTAAGACGCTTTGTTGATGAAGGACGCTTGGAGGACGGAAGACTATATGTGTTTCCGACAGCAAAGTCCACAGAAGTAATATTTATAAACATGACTGTATTCAACAGGTTTATGAAGGACACAGATGCCTCATACGAAGATCTTTCAACGTTTGAAGGCATAATTGAAACCGCCGGTAAATACTACCGATGGACCGACAACCAGACTCCCGATATTCCAAATGACGGGAAACCATTTGTCGTATATGACTCCCTGTTCAATATGGCTCAGGTTGGGTACGCTCAGCTTGGTGACAGCTTTATTTCAGATAACGGGCTCAATATCTCATCATCATTTGAAAAAATATGGAACTTGTTCTATGAACCTGCCGTAAAGGGCTATGTAGCCAATTACAATGGCTACGGCTCGGATTTGATAAAGACAGGCAATGTGGTTGCAAGCATAGGCTCAACTGCGGGAGTGCTGTTTTATTCTCCCACAGTTACATATTCCGATAATATTACCGAGTCGGCAGAATATCTGATACTTCCATACCCCACATTTAAAGACGGAAATAAAACCGCCATACAGCGTGGAGGAGGGATGAGCATAATCAAGACGGATGATGTGAGAGAATATGCGGCAGGAATATTCTTGAAATGGTTTACGGAGCCAAGGCAAAATCTGAAATTTGTGTCCTCCACAGGCTATCTTCCGGTAACGGAGGAAGCTTTTAACTCTGTAATGACAGATAACAGCATCGTAAATGACGACAAAATAAAAAAACTAATATTAACCGCGAAGGAGATGCAGGAGCAATATACCTTTTATACACCCCCGATAATGGAAAATTTCGATGCACTTCAGAAAAATTACGAAGATTCCATGAAAAAGACCGCTTATTCCTCCAGAGAAGAATATCTTAAGCTGCTTGAGCATGCGGACGAGGATACTGCATATAAAACAGTATCGCAGGAAGTTTACATAAAATTCATTAACAGTAAGCGGTAATTCGNNGAAAATATTCGCCTTACCTTAAGATTAAGGCTGTTCCTGCTTCTTATAATTTTTGTTTCAACCCTTCTCACGGGTTTGATAGCCATACTTCTGACCACCGGCATAATAGATGCGGGCATGGAGGAAAGCGAAGCTTTCATAAAAAGAGAGTATCCGGACATCTCATCCCGTGTTTCCGAGTATTACGGCAGCATTGCAGCAGAAGCGGTTGGCTTTTCAAGAGTTTTATCTTTAAACATGGAAGCGCGGCTAAAGGAAAAGGGATTCTCTTTCGATGATGCGAAATCCAATCCTCAACTGCTTGAAAATCTTATTGAAGATGAGCTTTACCAGGTGCTGATGCATCTGAACAAATCAAAATGCAGCGGCGCGTTTATTATTTTGGATGCAACCGTAAACACGAGGCTTCCAGGTTCGGATAAGTCAAAAGCAGGAATATATCTTAAGAACATGGAACCGAATATTGTCAACTCCACAAGCCCCACAATTTACGTGCTGCGGGGCAGCCCGGACACTGCGTACAAAAATTCACTTCCTCTGCATCCCGAGTGGAAAATGGAGTTTGACGTGAGCAATGCTCCTTTTTACAGCCTGCCTATAAAAACGGCATCCGACAATAAGCTATCTCTGTCAAGGCTGTATTTTTGGAGTCCTGCTTTAATATTGCCCGGAACCAGCGAAGAAATAATGATCTGCTCCGTGCCTCTTATTGATTCTGCAGGCAATGTGTTCGGTATCTGCGGCTTGGATGTCAGCTCCATGCTTTTCAAACTTACATTTATGCCTGACAGCAGCATGTACAGCAGAATTTTCTGCATGCTCTCTCCCGTTCGCGAGGGAGGAGGCTTCAAAACTAATGAATCTCTGTTTTCGGGTGGATATAACGCCATAAGCACATTAAGTTCCGGAGACTTTACAATAACAGACAGAGGCGGGGCATTAAACACGTTCAAGAATGGAAATTCTGCCTTTACAGGCTATTACAAACAGATTAAAATGTATCCCGAAAACTCCGCCTTTGCAGATGAAGCATGGATTTTATCCCTTATGGTTCCTATAAAAGACCTTCAGAACCATACGGCTAAAATAAATATGAAGCTGTTTTCCATATGCTTTGTATTTATTTCGCTGGGTTTGACAGCATCTTTCATATTAAGCAGGTACTATATAAAGCCCATACACTCTGCAATTGATTCCGTGAAGCACAGCCCGGGCACATATATCAAAACAAATATTCCTGAAATCGATGAATTGATAAATTCCATTTCTATTAGAAATGAAGATTGCATCATAAAAAATGAGAGCTCCTTTGATTCCCAAATTCTTAACGAATTTTTAGACAATCTCAAAACTCTCTCTCCCGCTGAGCGGTCTGTATTCAATTTATATGCCCAGGACTATTCTGCAAAGGAAATTGCGGAGGAGCTGTACCTAAGCATAAATACAATTAAAACTCACACAAAGCACATATATTCCAAACTCTTCATAAAATCAAAAGAAGAACTTCTTCTGTATGTGGAAATGCTTAAGGAATCCGGGAGGAACATCAAATGATTGTTCCTCCACCTATTACAANNTACAGGTCCTCATTGCCGCCAAGAGTTACTGTATTTAAAGCTCTGTCCTTACTTATAACGTATGCGGGCTTCCCAAGAGCAACGCCCAGACCCTTGCGCTGTCCCACAGTGTAATGAATTATTCCCTGATGGCGGCCTATTACATTTCCGTCTACATCAACAAAGTTGCCCTGAGTGGATTCAACACCCATCTTGTTTTCAAGAAATCCCGCATAATCTCCGTCCGGAACAAAACATATGTCCTGACTGTCCGGCTTCCTTGCATTTATCAGATTTCTTTCCTCTGCAATTTGCCGTTCTTCTGTTTTATTCATTTTACCCAAAGGAAGCAGTGTTCGTGATAAATCGTGCTGTGACAGAACATACAGTACATAGCTCTGGTCTTTGGACTCATCAGCGCCCTTTTTCAAAAGATATCTTCCGCTTCCCTTGTCATATTCTATCTGAGCATAGTGGCCGGTTGCAATATAGTCGTTCTCCATTAAAAGTGCCCTCTGTATGAGCTTGCTGAACTTGATATATCTGTTGCAGTCAATACATGGATTTGGAGTGCTGCCTTCCTCGTAGCTTCTGGCAAACTTCTTTATAACCTCATCATTAAATGTTTCCTTAAAATTAAATACAAAGTGTTCAATACCAAGCTTGTAGCAAACTCTTCTTGCATCCTCCACATCCTCTAAAGAGCAGCAGGTTCTTGTATTGCAGGATGTAAGTACATCCTCTCCTTCAAAAAGCTTCAATGTTGCTCCACATATGTCATAGCCCTGGTCTCTAAGCAAAACAGCCGCAACAGAGCTGTCCACTCCGCCGCTCATAGCTACCATAACTTTCTCTTTCATATTTTTCTCCTGTTCTAAAAAGCAGGACATCACTGTCCTGCTTATAATATATGATTATTATATATAGTATAATTGTCTGTGTCAAATATTTTAGTACTATTCGCCTGAAGGCTCTATTTCATTCTTCTCTTCTTTTTTATTTTTTTCCTCTTTTTTACTTTTTCTGTTCTCGCCTTTTTCAACAATCGATGAAAGAATTATACCAACCTCAAAAAGGAGAACCATAGGTAATCCTAAAAGTATCTGGCTTACAACGTCCGGAGGAGTTAATATTGCCGCAATAATAAATATAATCAATACTGCAAACTTTCGGTTCTTTTTAAGGAATTCCACCTTCACTATATGGAACCTTGTCATTATTACCATCACTATAGGAAGCTCAAATATAAGACCGAAGGAAAGCAGCGTATTTATTACAAATGTCAGATAATTGCTGAANNCCGAATTGAAGCATTGTAGGCATTACCACAAGATAGGAAAAAACAACCCCGATTACAAAAAATAATCCTCCGATAAACAATGAAGCCGCGATAGTTCTTCTCTCATTTTTTTTCAGCCCGGGACTCACAAACAACCATATCTGGAGCACCAGAAACGGCGCAGATACCACGAGGCCGCCTATGAGGGCGATTGGTATATACTCCATAAGCAGTTCAGCCGGAGCAATAAATACAAAATTAATATGCGGACCTATATCGACAATGTACTTTACTATGCCTTCCGCGTAATTATAGCATACAAGGACTGCAGTTATAAGTACAAGGCTTGAATATATAAGCCTTTTCCTGAGCTCTGTGAGATGTCCTACTATTGTTAGGTTTTTTTCAGTTACCTTTTTATTTTTTTTCTTCATAATTTTTCTGCTCCGCTATTTAATAAAGCTCCTCTATAGATTTTATTACGCAATAAAGAACATGATTTATCGGTGTAGATATGCCGAGTTTCTTTCCCATTTCAACAACAGTTCCCGCAAAATAATCAACTTCCGTCTTCCTTCCCGCTTCAACATCCTGAAGCATGGAGGTTTTGCTGTTGGGCGAAAATTTGCTCATAAGCTCCACAAATTCTTCAATATCCTCTTCTCTTAAATCAATTTTTGACGCTTTTGCAATTGCCAGAACCTCAGACATCGCTTCTCTGAACAATACAAGATTTGTTTCTATGCTCGTAACCTTTCCATATGTAGATTTTGTAACGGCGGTTACCTGATTTACACCAACATTCAGCATAAACTTCTTCCACGTCATTCTTATCATATCCGGAAATACTATGTTTTGTATTCCTGAGCTGTTGAAGCAATCAGCTACTGCCTGAACATCATCCGAAATTACTGTATTGTCTGCCTCACCGAAATGTATTTCACCGTCAACTGTGTTAATTACACCGTTTTCAGTACGTATGGCATCTATTTTCATTGACAGCCCGTACAAAACCTTATTATACGGGTATTCTGCATGTATAGCTGTCCTTGCGGTAACGCCGTTCAAAAGCGTAAGCAATATCGTATTTTCACCAATAAAGCTTCTTACATCCTCTATGGCATCCTTCAGCTGGTAATTTTTAACGCAAAATATTATTAAATCATACTTCAGACTATTATTTGCACCTGATAGCACATTCGGATAAAAGCTCTTTCCATTTAAGGTAAATCCGCTTTCCGACAATTTTTCCCTTCTCGATACATCGGCAATAACGGCAAAATCTGTTCCATACTGTTCATGCAGCAATTTTCCATAAACAGTGCCTATGGCACCCATTCCAATTAATGCAACTGTTTTNNCTATTATAATAGAATTGTCTGCTTAATGCAATGTATTAAACAAAATTTAATTTGAGCTGCGGCAGCATACTTTTCTCCTGCTGCAATGATTGCGGTTGATTTAATTTAATATAATTGTTAATATATAATAAAACGTTGTGAGGTGGTATGATGAAAACATGCAATCATTGCGGAAATAATGGCTACTGCGTTGATAACATACCTATTTTTCAGGATTTATCACCTGATGAAAAGGAAGAAATAATGAACTCTTCAAGCCATAAAAGATACAAAAAAGGAGAGCTTATCTTTACACCGGGGGATTCCTTTGATGATTTATTTGCAGTAAACAGCGGAGTGGTGAAAATATCGNNATCCTTCATGCCGGAGACTTTATGGGTGAATTGGCTTTATTCAGCAGGTCAATATTGAACAATGTGGCGGAAGCTTTGGAAAATACCGAAATTTGCATTATACAAGGACGAAAAATAAAGGAACTCATCCTGCAAAAACCTGAGATGGCTCTTAAATTCCTGCAAAAATATACGGAGAGAATTGAAGAATCCGAAGAACTAATCGAGCAGATAGGCCTCAGGGATGTGGAGCAAAGAATAGCCAATTACCTGCTGCTGGAAATTGAAAAAAACAGTATGAACAACAGCACAGGCGAATACGAAATAACTCTTCCTGTAAGCAAAGGAGATCTGGCGTCACTCATAGGCACATCCCAGGAAACATTGAGCCGCAAGCTTTCATTGTTTCAGGACAACGGATGGATCAGACTTAAGGGTCAGAGAATTATCTCCGTGATTGATATAGACAGCCTTGAGAATATGAAATAAAAATTGGACTGCCGAATATCACACGGCAGTCTCCCTATGCTATATTTTAATTTTTGTCCAGCTTCCCTTTAAGAATCTCGAATAATTTATTACAAGCCGCAATATCTGGTCTGTTGCAAATGCAAACCATGCCCCTATAAGACCGAAGCTGATGGGATAACAAAACAGCCATTTTGTCAGCGGTCTTACAATTCCTATGCTTATAAAGGATGTAATGGCTACAAACTTTGTATCTCCCGCACCTCTCAGGCTTCCGGAGATAACAACATTGGACATCTGAATGGGTGCAGTAGCCGCAATTATTAACATTATATCCACGCCTGCAGCAATAACAGCTGAATCATCGGTGTATAAATCAACAAAAAATCTCCTGCCCAAAATAAACACAAATACGAACAAAAATGCCACAGTCAAAGAAATTCTCTGCAGCGACTTACCGTAAATGGTTGCTATATCTCCTCTTTTAGCTCCCAAGCTCTGGCCCACCATGGCAGATGCTGCTATCCCCAATCCATCTCCGAATGAAAATGAAATTGTCAAAATGTTCATGCATATCTGGTGAGTTGCATAGGCAACTGTTCCTAAGCTTGCAATCAGCTTGCTTGTAGCAAAGAAACCAACTCTCATGGACACCTGTTCAATAAATGCGCTGCCGCTTACATTTAATATTGATGCAACAGTGTTCTTCTCTATCTTCCAGCTTTGCCCTCTCTTGAGGTGCAGGAACTCATGGGCAAATGTGATTGATTTCAGTGAAAGTAAAAATCCAACAAAATTTCCTATGGCTGTAGCAACTGCAGCGCCTGCCACACCCCATGCGGGAAATCCGAAATGTCCGTTAATCAGCAGATAGTTAAAAAATAAATTTATAAGGTTTGCTGCTACATTTGTTTTCATGGATATCTTGGTATTGCCAGCGCCTCTTTGAGCTGCATTGATTGTAAGGCTCAGTGATGTGAAAAAATTACCAATACATATAATTCTGAAATAAATAATTGCATTTCCTACTACATCACTCTGAGCTCCCGCAAATATAATCATGGGCTCTGCGAACACAATGCCTAGCGCAGACAATATCAATGCCAATACACCACATATTATTAAGGACTGCCTAAGCAGCCTGTTTGCTTCCTCGGAGCTGCCTTCACCCTTTCTCCTGGCCACAACTGCCGTTACGCCTATATTAAGCGAAAATATTACGGCGAGGAGTATGAGTCTGGGCTGTGTGGTTATACCTACGGCAGATATTGCCGCAGCCCCCAGCCCCCCCACCATTATAAGGTCCGCAGATGATATGAGCTGAACCAGCACCGCTTCCAGTGCCGAGGGCCACGCCACTTCAATTGCTGTTTTGTAAACTTCTCTGTCAGAAGGTATATCCCCGGCGATGTCCTCAGCCTTCACCATGTATTTATTTGAATATACCCTTTCTATTAAACCCGTCATTTTGTCCCTCCTTTAGTCTACCAATATAGTACCCCCTTTATATATATAATTCAATAGACAAAATGTTAATTAAATCCTTGTTTACCAATAATCTTTCTGCAATTTATTATGTATGACAGACATACAAAAACCGCGGAAAACCGCGGCCTTTAATACTGTTTATAATTAAATATATTTCTTTTCCATATCTTCAAGGATAGAAATAAAATATTTCTGAGTGCCCTGTTTTTCTGCTTCCTTCTCAAATTCTTCTGATTTAAGGTTTACCTGCTCCATTACTTCCTTAGGCAGATTTGTTTCTCCGAAACTGAACACAGCCTCATTTTCTTTTGCTATGTGCCTCGTCAGAAGGTTCGTGTATCCTACAGCATTACTTATTACATCCAGTCTGCTTTCCTCGTCGCCTTCCTTAACTTTCTGCAAGGCTTCTGTAAGATTGCTCATATATAGTCTGCCGTAATCATGCTCAACAAGCATTCCGTGAGTTATGAGGTTCTGACCAATTTTTCCAAGGTGAGTCTGCATCTCCTTAAACAAAAACTTCTCTTCCTTGCCGTGGTGGTGTCCGTCAGCATATTTACGCACAAATTCAATCATTTTATCAAAATCATCATAATTTATTTCTTCACCCTTCATGACCTTGTAGCTCGCTTTTCTTAAAACCTTAAGCATGCGAAGTATATAGTCATGTTCTTTTATCATTAATTCAACGCTGTTCATACTACCTCCTTGAAATCTTATATGTTGTATCATCAATTTTTTCGTAATCAACGCCTGTATTCTTTAACAGACCCTTTATAAATTCATCTCTTAATATATAGTAATTTTTAATATCTCCGCCGGCAGCATTCCAGTATTGTTCATGAACACAGATAGTTCTTGTCCACACAACCGAATTCTCATCGCTTGATATAACAGCATTTGCTCTGTCGCAGGGCATTCCGTCAAGCAGTGTATCGTTTAAGGATTTGTATATTTCATCAAGTCCCGACGCCTCCGTAAGCTCTGATACCTCTGTTCCCTTTTTTTCAAATATTTGTTTCACACCGTCAATCGTATCGGATTTCTCGGTATAAATTTCAGTTACAGCGCAGGCAAGCTTGTTTTCAACTTTTGATACCTGCTCCTGCAGCCAGCCGTGTATGTTGTTTACGTCTATAACTTCTTCCAGCGGCTTCAATTCTCCGTTCCCAAATTTGCCGTATAGAGTTTCTCTCATTTGAAAATTATTTTTTTCCGCAAAAGCGATAATTTCTTCAACTATGTCATTTTGTATTTTAATTTTATTGTAAAGCCAAAAGTGTATTGGTCCTAAAAATGCGCTCATATTACCTCCATTATTCCCCTTTAAAAGAAGGCATGAATTTCTTCATGCCCTTTAAGCTTTATTACTGTGCAGATTTCAGATAGTCATTCAATTGCTTAACCAGATCGTCAGAATTGAATCCGTGAACCATTGCAGCTTCCTCGATTGATTCCATCTGGGATGAAGGGCATCCGAGACAATGCATTCCTGCATTCATCAATATTGCGGCCAGCCCTCTGTCCATCTGCAGCACTTCTCCTATATACATATCTTTAGTTATTTCTTTCATATAAGCCTCCATATTTCTAAATTATTTCTATTGTTTCCGATTCTCCAAGAAATATTTTCAGGTCGTCTTCTACTGTTCCTATTCCTGCTATACCAAAGTTTTCAACGAGTACGTTGGCAACATTAGGTGATAAGAATNNTTGCTCATACCATGCAATGTTGAACGCCAGCGGCAATTCATTGATATCCTGAAGCTCAAATACTTCTTTCAGCTTAAGAGCTATAAGTGCAAGTGAATATGAGTCGTTGCACTGTCCGGCATCCAATACTCTCGGAATTCCGCCGATATCTCCAAGCTCAAGCTTGTTGTATTTATATTTTGCGCAGCCTGCTGTTAAAATAACCGTGTCTTTTGGCAATGCCTGTGCAAAATCAGTGTAGTAATTTCTTGATTTAGCTCTTCCGTCGCAGCCTGCCATTACAAAGAACTTCTTGATAGCTCCTGATTTAACAGCATCAACAACCTTATCAGCTAGTGCAAATACCTGCTCGTGTGCAAATCCACCGATGATTTCTCCTGTTTCGATTTCTGTAGGTGTTTNNTGTTGCTGAGCCTGTTGTGAACAGCTTATCCTTGTAGCTGTCTCTCGGAGGTACTATACAGTTTGTTGTCATCAATATAGGTCCGTTGAAGGATTCAAATTCTTCCTTCTGCTTCCACCATGCATTTCCGTAGTTTCCTACAAGATGCTTGTATTTCTTTAAATGTGGATAGTAGTGTGCAGGAAGCATTTCTGAGTGAGTGTAAACATCAACTCCTGTGCCTTCTGTTTGCTTCAACAGCTGCTCAAGGTCTCCGAGGTCGTGGCCTGAAATCAATATTCCTGGGTTCTTTCCAACTCCGATATTAACCTTTGTGATTTCCGGATTTCCGTATGTTGTAGTATTTGCTTTGTCAAGCAATGCCATTCCGCTTACACCGAATTTTCCTGTTTCAAGTGTTAATGCTACTAAATCGCCAACTTCCATACTGTCATCAAGAAGCTTTGCCAGTGTGCTCTGCATAAATGCATTTACTTCCTTGTCATCAAATCCCAGTACGTTAGCATGCTTCATATAAGCTGACATACCTTTAAGTCCGTAGGTAATAAGTTCTCTTAAGCTTCTTACATCTTCATTTTCAGTCGCAAGAACTCCTACTGATTTCGCTTTTTCTTCAAATTCCTCAACAGTGTCTGCAGTCCATAAAGCTGCTTCAGATAATTTTTCTTTGTTTGACAATTTGTTTATTAAATCATTTTTAACCTTCAGAGTCATTCTCACTCTATCGTAGAATACGTCTATATCAAAATTTGCATTTGTAATAGTTGTAAATAAGTTTAAAGTTACAAGGTTATCAACATCAGCAGAAACTTCTTTTACTTCGCTTCTCAATCTTGTTGTAATTTCTGATAATCCCTTTGATGTATATACAAGTAAATCCTGCATTCTTGCTGTTTCAGGAGTTTTACCGCAAACGCCTACCTTTGTGCAGCCTGTGCAGCCCGCTGTCTCCTGACATTGATAACAAAACATTGCATTTTCCATTTAACATCCTCCAAAATTTAATTTATTTTAATTTAATTGTTTGCTCTTCATGAGTACATAATATATTAAACTCTTTTTAATTTCTGTAACATATGTTACGTTTTTAAAAATTATTTATATTTATTTTTCGATTCCTTTAACAGTGCAATAATATTGACAACACTGAATAATTAATGTATTGTTTAGTTAAACTACATTTATATAATATAACAAGCAGGAGGAAGTATGGACTTTAAATATGAAGATGACAGAATATATCTTGAGAATGAAAAGGGCGAATGTATTGCGGAAGTAACCTTCCCTGAGGTTTCGAAAAACAAGGTTAATGTTAACCATACATATGTTGACAAGTCACTGAGAGGTCAAGGGGTGGCCGATAAGCTCCTTACTGCATTGGCTCATGATTTGAAGAAAAACAACAGGAAGGCAGTGGCATCCTGCTCATATGCTGTTGATTGGTTCGAAAAGCATCCCGAATTTGACGATGTATATAAATAAAAATTTTTTTTAAAAAA
>DOON01000220.1:0-322 GCA_003514865.1 Clostridiales bacterium | reverse complement strand
GCAACGAGTTCCAGATTTGCACGAGCAAAGGCGAGCAAGCAAATCTGTGAACGCAGACTGCACAAACTTTAGACCTCGTGATGTATTATCCGGAGCATAAAAATCAACGCTTATATAAACATCCCGTCAAGAGCGCCGGGACAAAGATAATAAAAATACAACTACAAAAAGGAGAGAAAACAATGAAAAAATTTAAAGCAATGAAATTATTAGTATTACTACTGACAGTATTGACAATGGCATCAGGGTGTGCCGACAGCAAGACAGCTGCACCGGACAAGTCTCCCGAAGAAAAAACATCCTACACTATGGGACTTGATGA
>DOON01000083.1 GCA_003514865.1 Clostridiales bacterium | reverse complement strand
GCAGATTGCTGTAATAGTTTTCAATTCCGGAAAGATTGATGTATGAATCGCCGCTTATTGCCGGTGCCTTGATTTTTTCAGTGTGGGCGCGCATATCCAGAAACCTTTCCATATGCATTCCACATGGAAAAGGAAACTCCATAAGCGTGCCTATTCTGTCAATCAGCTGTCCGAATGTTATGTCCTTGCTCCCGCCTTGTATAACGGCAGCATATCCCTTTTCAGCTTTTTTTATTCTTAAGAACTCGGCGGTTCCGCCTGAAATATGAAGAGCAAGTATGTTGTCGCTTATTTCTTTATAATTATCCAGCAGGGATGCCGCAATATGATTTTCCTGATGTGAATACTCCATGTAGACACAACCTAATGTCTTTGCAATTATTTTACCGTAGTTTTGTCCTACGGTAAATACTGGCATGTATGAGCCATCTAGATTTCTCGGTCTTGAGCTGACGGAAACAATGCTTATATTTTTTAAGTCCGGCTCTATTTCCGAATAGAGCTCCTGAAAGTTCCTGAGATGCTGAAAAACCGCATCCTGCTGCCGCAATCCTTTCTGTCCTGAGGGTACATCAAGAATCTTTCTTTTATCGGCTATTATTTCGCTGCCGTCAATAGCCGACAGCGCAATGGATGTGGTGTATGCACTTGTATCTATGCCCAGCACATATCTTTTCATTTTTCTATGCACCTTACAACGGTACCCAGTATGCCGTTTATAAATTTATGTGAGTCGTCATTTGAATATTTTTTGCTGATTTCAACTGCTTCATTTATTGAAACAGAAGCGGGTATGGAATTGTTATAGAGTATTTCAGATATTGCAACACGGAGAACCGCCAGATCCACCTTTGCAATTCTGTTTATTTTCCAATCCTTTGAATTATCTGTGATATATTTGTCTATTGTATCGAGGTTGTCAATTAAATCGTCCATTGTTTTGTTCAGATATTCTGAATCAACACCTTCAATTTCAAAATGGTTGATGTACTTGCATGGAAGTTCCTTGTCAAATTCTTTGTTAATATCCATGCAATATGCTATTTTAACTGCTTCTTCTCTTGTTTCTTTTCGCTTCATATTTCCTCCGTTCAGGATAGGTATTCACCGCACCCATATGACGCATATTTCAGTTATCGAATGAATGTCAAAAACTAAATATGGCATAAACAATTATAGATTGACAACATAAAATTGTCAATCTATATTAGTTTATGCTCTTATTCAATTATTTCTGTTTCGATAATTTCCTTATCTTTATCCTTGTCTTTTTCTTTTTCCTGAATTATGTTAAGTACATGAACATTTACTGCAGCTACCTGCATATCTGTCATAGTTTCAATTTCCTTTTTAACAACTGACTGAACTTCTCTTGCAACTTCACTTATTTTATATCCATATTCAACATTTATGAATATTTCTAATACGACTGCATTTTCATTTATTTCAACTTTNNCTTTACCTGACCCAATTCTAAATTTTCCATATCCATCTTAGCACCTCCTGCAAATATTATATCAGAAGTTGTAAATTTTTACAAATCAATATTATCAAATTTGACAATTTTTATTTGTGACGGTTCAAAATTTGTTTCTGATACTATAACATCCAATATCTTTGTTGCATCAGCCTGCTCAATGGAATCATTGGTTACAACCTTAATGGTATCCTCGTCTACAATTACCGCCATTTCATTGTAGCCCTTTGACTGGAGCATAAGCTCAATATTTTTTTCTGCCGCAACGAATTCACTTTTGTTCAGGAGCAGCGCTTCGAATGTCTGTTTTGTGTCTGCAGAAATTGACTCATTGCTCAAGCTCTTCTCAAGGTGGTCAATTACATCCATATTTCCTTTTTCCTTGTTAAGCTTAAACTTTGCAAAGCTGCTGTTCAGCATATCTATTACACCATTTGAAGAAGCTTCTGTGGCTTTATCGTTCAATATATTGGTGANNTAGTATTTCATAATTCGGCTCCTCAGAAACCTTATCAGGTGTCACGGGTGTCTCTGGCTGCTGATTTACTGCTATATCCGTAGTATCTGTCTGCTTCAGAACTTCAACCAGCGTTATACCACTTTGGTCGCTGTCCTTGTTCTCCAATATTTCTGCTATATTATTTTCAGTTACGCCATTTTTCTCTCCTTCAAATTGTGCGTCATTAAAGTTATTCTTTGGCAGCATGGTCATATTTACATACCCTATTATAAATATTATTGCCAAAGAAGTTAAAAAAACTAATGTTTCCTTTCTCATAATCATAATGCCCCCTTATGTTAAGTTAAATTTCTTGCTTTTTCAGCCTGAAAAAGCTTAGTATCATCCGGTTATGAGCCGGACAGCACTATTTCAATATCATTTATGTTGATATCCAATAAAGTTTTTACACAATTCATTAGAACAGCGTAAATATCTTTATTTCCGGTATACTTTGCAACCACCAGGACTCCTGATATTTCAGGATATTGATAATATTTTTCCACAACCCGGCTGTCGCTGCCCAGTACAACTTGATTCTGCTTTGTTTCCCGTTTCACCTCTCTTTTTAATCCATCACCGCCGGTTTCTACGTTTGTTTCATTGCTTGTATTTTCGTTGTAAACAGGCTTCAATTCCGGTGTATTTTTCGTATAAATCATAACATCCACTCTTTCAATATTTTCAATTTTACCGAGTATACTTTCAATCCTCTTTTCCAATGAATCTACATAATCAGATGCTGTTTCGCTGTTTTCCTTGCTGCCTATGGCGAAGTCACGGGACACGGCATCTGTTTTACCAGTAATATCGAACTTGAGTATTAATGAAATGATAATCAGCAATATGAAAATATTAATGGCGTATTTTAAATTTTTATTGTCCTTTAACATATTAAAAAAATTATTCATATGTTCCCCCATTATTCTATCTCTACGTTGTCTGAGCTCACCTTGCATATTTCTGAAATGTGCGCTTTTAATCGTGCGACTTCTTCGTTATTAATAAATTTATTCAGCGAAACCACAGCCTTAACATCCATATTTTCAGTGAAATTCAAAGTTATATTTTTTACCACATCCTCCCCATCAAATATATTTACATTTATTAATTCAATGAAATTACGATCAATGCCGCCGATGCTAACTTCCCTTTCATATGAGGAATCAATTGACGGTATATCACCCAGCACCTTTAAATCTATACTTCCATTTAAAAATATATTATCGAGTATATAAATCATGATAAAAATTTTAATTGTAATTCTGCAAAATTTCTGCGTCTTTCCTTCCGGAAAAATAATCATTATGATGTTAAACATCAATATTAGAATTAAAATGTTCACTATTATACTTTTCATAGGCTACCCGAAAATGTTATTCATATAGTTTATTAAAATCGAATAATACGCGGTGACTATAATTATCGGTGTAAGCAGACAAATCAGGTATATATAAAATATATCCGCTGTTTCATAAATAAGCTTGGATATATTTTCATTAAACGGCTCTGCAATAACACCTACAGCCTTATACAATATAAGGGCCAGAGCAATCTTAATCAGGGACCCTCCAAATGCCGAAAAGATGAAGATGATGGTCACTATTCCCATAATATCCTTGAAGATGAGCACACTTTTTAAAAATACTCCGAAAAAGTTTCCAACAGCATTTCCGATGACAGGAACCGCAGAAGGAGATAATGCCTTTATAGTGCTTATGAAAATATTATCTGCCTTATATAATATATATCCTTGTACAGAAAAATTTATGACTACAAGAAACATATATCCGGACAAAATTAACAACGTTGCCTTTTTCAAAAACTTGTACAACAATTTGGCATTTATCATGGAGCTCATGTTGTTGACTAAAATCACCGCAATAAGCACAATGGTCATTATGTCGGTAAAATTATAAATAAAGCGCGTTGTTATTCCTATAACGTAATTCAGAGATATGTGAAAAAACTGCATGATGCTCAATTTACCAAATGTAAGCATGGCTGCCATAAATAAGGCATTTATTTCCTCAGTGATTGTTTTAAATCTGCCGAAATCTGCCTTAAGGATATTTTTTGCATTGAGCACATCCTTTAAAATTATAACGAAAACAATCATGACTGAAAACAGCACCACAATTTCCGAAACACTTTGGTTTTTGTATTCCTCTGCAAAATATTTAAGAATTGTCAAAACCATGCATATAACAGTAATATTGATACCTGTTTTTATAATATCGCTGAAAAAGCTCTGCTGGTTCTTAAGCTCAAAAATCAGGTAGTCCTTCAGGCTTATGTCGAGAGTTCCCTTAAAAGCATTTACAATAAGGTCCTTTATTTTAATTCCGTTATTTCCAAAATACGGGTTGTTGTTATTTATATAATTTTCAAAGTCCTCAACCGGAATTTCATCTATGGCCTCATCCATTACGGATGCATACCCATGATTTCCAACCGCAAGTATAAGTAAAACAATTAAAATTACTTTCTTCATTGTAATCACCCGCTCACCAACAGCAAGACCTGATCAAGAAAAAGCTTTATAACATCTATTGAATATATTAAAATAATCAGTTTTCCTGCCATTTCAACCTTTTTCCCCACGGATTCGTAGTTTAAGTCCTTGCAAAGCAGCGATATGAAATCACATATATATGCAATGCCCACAATTTTTAAAATTGTTGAAAAATATTCTGTTTTTATATTGTATTTAATAAATATATCTATAAATTCCTGCACATATATTTTCAGCTCCCTGAACAGCATCAGCATCATCAGGATACCGAAAATAACAGTTATGTGCACCTTGAACTCCTTATTGAAATTTGAAATTGTAATGCCGAGAATAACTGTAATTACGGCAGTGAATATAATTTTTGCTAGCAGCATGACATTACCCTCATCAATAAAGTTTAAATACAGATTTTACCTCCATAAACAAATCATTCATCATTCCGACTATAAGTGCCATCACAACAATCACTCCTGTAAGTGTAACAAACATGGCCTGCTCGTCCCTTCCCGATTTTGCTAAAATCTGATTAAAAACAGCCACAACTATTCCTATGGCGCCAACCTTAAAAATCAAATCAATATCCATGCTTTCCTCCCTAAATAAAGATAACAGCTGTGAGACATCCCACCAATATAGAAATTCTGTTGTTAAGATTTTTCTTTTCATTGTGTGAATTCTCATATTTTTTCATTGTACTTTCCATTTCCTTCACAGTATAGCTTAGTTTATTGTCAAGAGCGTCTGAATATGTACTGCCGTAGTAATCCAGTATGTCTGCAAAGCTTTTATTGAATTCCTCCGGGGTTCTCATGGAGTTTTCCATTAAGCTCTCCAATTCCCTCTTGTTCTTTCCGTGCTCCAATTCTTCAAGCGTAACAGAGCATATATTTTTAACAGACTCATTTTTATAGTTGTATTTAAAAAATATTTCTTCATAGGACATTTTCATCTGGCATGAATAAAGCTTCAGGTAATTTGTGAAATCTATGAGCTCCTTCATGTTGCTTACGCACCTGTCCCCATAATCATTGACAAACTTGAATATATATTTAACAGTAACTATTATAAGCACAAATAACGATGATTTAATCCAAATCATTGAATATCACCCTGTTCCTTTCCAGGTCAAAAACCTCCCTGACCGCGCAGGGCTCCCTGTTGTTTTTCAATATAACAGCCCTTTGAAAGAAATTATTGTTCATTATTTCTTTCAGATATAAGTTTTTCCTCATATCGTCAAGACTGAAGCCATGAGCTGTGGCAATTATATTTACACCGCTTTTGAGAGCATATTGCAATATTTCAAAATCGTCCTTGGAACCAAGCTCATCAGAAATTATCAGTCTTGGAGATAAAGCTCTTATCCCCATAATAAATCCTTCTTTCTTCAGACAGTATGACAGTACATCCGTCCTGCTTCCCACGTACATCTGAGGAGTACCGTTGTAAACCGCAGATATTTCTCCTCTTTCATCAATGAGCGTGATATCACATCCTTCAAAGGAAGGCTCTTTTATTCCGTCACTGAAGAAGGCACATAAATCACGTATGAGAGTTGTTTTACCAGAAAGAGGAGGGCCGATAATAATTGTGTTGTATATATTTTTGCTGGAGCTTATAAAATATTTTATATAATTTTCTGAGCATTTCGGATATTCCCTCGCTATTCTTATATTTAAAGAAGTAATGTTTTTAAAACCCTTGAAGCTTTCTCCCTCATATATACAGTCACCCCCAAGTCCAACCCTATGTCCGCCTTCCATTGTAATATAGCCGCCTCTGATTTCCTGTTCAAAGGCATGAATTGAATTCCTTGTAATATTTGCAATGGTATCCTCTATATCTTTCTTGCTTACGGAATAACCGCTGAGAAAAAATGAAGATTTAACTTTTTTTATAAGGATTGGACTGTTTATTCTCAGCCTTATTTCCACTGTGTCGCTCCCCAGCGCATGGGAATGCTTGGCCACAATTTCCCTGAGGCTGTTGCTCAAAAACATTGCAATACTGTTCATTCTTCCATCTCCTAAGCAATCTTGTC
>DOON01000214.1:3367-6553 GCA_003514865.1 Clostridiales bacterium | reverse complement strand
AAAGGTGATATTCAAAACACTGATGCAAGGTAATCCGTTCATACATGCAAATGTTGCATGTCTCAGAAAAATTGCGCTGTCATGTATGGCAATTGCAATTATATATTTTGTAAAGCTTCTGGTGATGCCCACAATTTCTACGATAGTGATAATTGCAATATTTGTTATAGCATGCTTATTGTGCCTCACTCTGAAGGATTTGTTCAAACAATCGATTTACTACAAAGATGAAAATGACTTAACGGTGTAGGAGGTGCATATGTCTATAGTTATACAGCTTGATGTAATGATGGCTAAAAGAAAGATAGGACTTATGGAGCTGGCTGAAAAAATAGATATTACGCCTGCAAATCTCTCCATATTGAAAAACAACAAGGCCAAGGCAATACGGCTTTCAACACTTGAGGAGATATGCAGAGCGCTGGACTGCCAGCCCGGAGACATACTTGAATATGTGGAGGATGATGATGGAGAATAAAATAAAGTTGAGGCTGTCCATNNTTTTTTATCATACAGGCAGTGTCCTTGTACACTATTTTGAAAAATCAGGGAGAAGTGAAGGATATCAGGGGTCTGATTCTGATGGTTCCCATATTTGTAATATCTCTTAACAGATTTATAAGTACCGGAAGAATGTGGGCCGGAATTAATTTTCTCGCGGTGGTGTTTCTGTACAGTTTAATGTTTTTAATGTTGAGCGGCAATCTTGAGCTGGTTAAGATAAATATCCGCGGAGTACTGAAAATCATTGTGAATATTTTTGAGCCCTTTATGAATTTTATTGTACCATTTAGATGGATTGCCGAAAGGTCAAAGGATAAAGAAAAAAATATACTTATTAAAAGAATATTAATAGGAATCGGAATATCGCTGCCCTGCGTATTCTTCCTCGTGTCAATGCTGGCATCGGCGGATATGGTGTTCAATGAGGGTGTTATTTCCTTCAACAGCTGGGTTGTTGATCTGCTTGATATATTTCAGTTGATTAAGGTTGCTATTGGAATATTCGCAGGATTGTATTTCTTCGGGCATTTGTACGCTGTGTTTTATGAAAGCGAAAAGCCCCTGGCCGCGCTTGCTGGTGACGACATTACATCGACACATGTGATAAAGGGTGATGTGATTGTAATAAATATTTTAACTGCATCCGTTTTAGCAGTATACACCCTGTTCATTGCAATACAGTTCAGATATCTGTTTTCATCGGGAGAGCTTCCATACGGGCTGAATTATGCCGAATATGCAAGGCGCGGATTTTTTGAGCTTGTATTTCTGAGTGTTTTGAACATAGCCCTCATATTGGCGGTAACATTCCTGCTTAGGGATAAAATTTATGCAGAAAAAAGTAAAGGTGCTTTGTTTACAAAGACTATGCTTGTATATCTGTGTGTAATAACAGGTGTATTGCTTGTTTCATCATTTTACAGAATGTCTCTCTATGACAGTGCATATGGATTTACGAGGCTCAGAATTTTAGTAAATATGTTTCTGATGTTTGAAGCCGTGGGACTTCTGGCAACACTTATATATATATTGAAGCATAATTTCAACATATTGCTTGTATATGCAGCCATAGGTCTTTCTTACTACATGACTGTAAATATAGTAAAAATCGATAAAATAATAGCTGAAAGAAATGTGGATATGTATCTCGCCGGTCAGGTTGAATCTCTAGATATGAATTATCTGACCAGATTATCTGTAGATGTGGTTCCTGAAATAATTAGGCTTATAGACGATGCAGAGGATGAGGTAAGATATCGGGCTATACGGTACCTGGATGATATTACACAGATGTACGAGGATAGAGGGGGAAATTGGCAAAGCTATAATTTGTCTGCGAAAAAAAACATGGAGCTTTTGGAAACAAACAAAGAATTCATTCAAAGGATGAAGAGTGAAGATTTTTATAATAAAATATATATATATGAATAAGTGATAAAACGTTCAGGAAAATGACATGTGTGTCATTATTCTGGACGATTTTAAATATTAGGAATAAAATTTTACACAAGGTGCAAACTTTTTTGAATACGGCGCCGTCTATATAGTGTATCAGTTAACTATACAATAATTAAGGAGGACTTGACATCGATGAACAGCATCAAAACAGAGGAACAAATAGCAGAACATGTTCTGAAATACAAAGAAAGATATTACAGGCTGGCTTACAGCTATGTAAAAAACGCCGATGATGCTATGGATATTGTTCAGGAATCTGTATATAAAGCAATTTCCTCCGTAAATTCTCTGAAAAATCCTGATTTTCTCAAAACATGGTTTTACAGGATTTTAGTGAACACTTCAATTGATTTTGTACGTAGGAAGCAGGGCATCACCATTATGGATGAAGAAAGCCTTTTAGTGATGGATAAGGGCTCGGATGATAATTACGAGAACTTTGATCTTAAAAGTGCCTTGGATAACCTTCCTGAGAAATACCGCACCGTAGTGCTATTGAGGTATTTTGAAGATTTGAAGCTTGAGGAAATTGCTGAAATACTTAATGAAAATATTAATACCATAAAGACACGGCTTTACAAGTCGCTTGAAATACTGCGCGTAAAGATGGAAGATTACAAGGAGGTATAAAATGATAAACAACACATTTAAAGGTCTTAAGAAAGAATATACAGAAGTGCCAATACCGGCAGAGTTGCATGATATGGTATCAAGAGGCATAGACAGGGGCATATTGGAAAACAGAAGAAGGGCAGCATTCAGGAGACTTAAGATTACGGCTGCTTCCATTGCCGCATCCTTGACTCTGTTCACTGCGGGAGTTAATTTAAGTCCGGCGTTTGCCTACACTATGTCAAGAATACCTGTGCTGGATAAAGTAGTAGGTGTTCTCACAATAAAGGAATTTGTAATAGATGAAGACAAATATAATGCCGACATCAAGGTACCGTCAATAGATGGGTTGGAAAACAAGGAACTCGAAAACAGCCTGAATGAAAAATATCTTGAGGAAAACAAAAAACTCTATGAAGGATTTGTTGCGGACATGGAAGAGCTGAAGAAAAGCGGCGGCGGATATATGGGAATTGACAGCGGCTACATTGTAAAGACCGACACGGAAAAACTGCTTTCTGTAGGCCGATATGTTGTGAATACCGTAGGCTCCTCTTCAACAACCATGAAGTACGACACCATAGACAAGGAAAATGAGGTGCTGATTACACT
>DOON01000214.1:557-3336 GCA_003514865.1 Clostridiales bacterium | reverse complement strand
GCTGAAGTAGCCCCCGGATATATGGGAATCATCGAATTCGAAATTCCGACGGATGTAATTTCAAATATCCTGGTAAGCGGTGAATATATAAAATAAAGAGATACATTTAAGTATGACCTTAATATACTTTTAATAAATGATAATTTTGATAAGATGACATTTGTGCTAAGAAGTTAGTGCAAGTGTCATTTTATATTAAAAAATATGATGATATATGGTATAATACCTGTAATCTATCAGCAGGGAATAAGCAGATTAAAAATAAGATATTACAGTCAGGAAAAGTTTATTATGAAGATTTCAATTAAGAAGATACTTATAATAATTCTTATTAATATTGTTATGATACTTTTGTTTGCCGTCAATCAATTTGTTGATAATACTTATAACATGAGCTTATATAAATATATGCAGTACTCAATCCCTCTAACACAGACTGAAATTGATTATTTGTCCGGGAAGGGAACGTTGTTTTTTTCATCCGACAACAATGCTCCTCCATTTGCTTACATTGACAAAACTAATGGACAATACAAAGGCTTGGTTCTTGATTATGTGAATGCTCTATCTATTGAACTGGGAATCAATATTGATTACATGCCTCAGAAATGGGAGGATGTAATAAGCAGTGTAATATCGGGTGAAGCTGATATGTGTGATGTTTTTCCCAGCGAAGAAAGAATGAAACATCTTGTTTTTTCTGAGCCCATATACCGCATGCGCGCCATTGTAATGATAAATAAGAATTCAGACATAACCAATGCATATGGTTTGTCACGACATAAGGTAGCAATACCATCGGGAGATTATGCTGCGGAGTATGTCAGAACAAATATACCGTTTATTGAAATTGTCGAGACATCAGATTTGCAGGATTCACTGAAGGAGCTGAACGATGGACGTGTTGAGGCCGTAATAGGAGATGAGCCTGTTCTCATGAATTTTGCTAATGAGCTTGGCATGAATGATAAGGTTAAAATATTGGACTCTGCGCTGTATGACAGAGATGTGTGCATTGGAGTAAGAAAGTCTGATCCGCTTCTCATGAACATATTAAACAAGGGGATTTTGAATCTGCATAAAAAGAATTTTGTTGAGAAAATTCAGCAAAAATGGTTTGGTATATCATCCGCCATTTTAAAGCATAAGGTTCCGGAAAAATTCATGCTTCTTTTTATAGTCATAAATACGGCCCTAATTATAATTTTTATGCTGACAGCTTTATGGAGCTATACGCTCAAGACTGAGGTAACCAGAAGAACTGAGGATTTAAACAAAAGCAAAAACAATTTGCAGATAACATTTGATAATCTCTCGAGTTTTCTGATATGTCTTGATGGGGATGGCTGCATAGTGAATTCGAATAAATCGTTTCGTAGTTATATTAAGGATAAGCCTGTCAACGGAATGTGTTATAGAGATATTCAAATACTAAATTGTCTGAGTATTGATGATGCAGCACAGAGAGACGGGGAGATTACCTACGAAGGGCGGTTTTATCTTTTTTCAGTCTCCGAGCTGGATTATTCAGATTTTAAATATATTGTGGTCATTGAGGACATAACTGACAGAAAACTGAGCCAGCAACAAGTCTTGCAGCAAAATAAAATGATAGCACTGGGACAGCTTGCAGCAGGAGTTGCACACGAAATAAGAAATCCCATAGGATTGATACAGAATTATTGCTACATACTTAAAACATATATTTTTAACGGCAATACAGTAGCCGAAGATTCTATCAATGCTATGGAATCATCTGTGCAGAGGGTGGACAAGATAATAAATAATTTACTTAACTT
The DNA here is from genome assembly GCA_003514865.1 of Clostridiales bacterium. Next base: position 1,537 of record DOON01000214.1, on the reverse strand, counting down.
TTCTCATGCTGATGCTGATAAACTTACGGTGGAAAATATTAAAGAACTTATAATGGACATTATTCTGCTTGAGAATAAAGCAAGAATAAAAAATAACATTCAAATTAAATTAAATTGCAATGACGACATAAGAATGCTTACAAGAACGGAATCCCTCAATCACATATTTCTAAACCTTCTGTCAAACTCAATTGACTCAATGCCGGATGGAGGAAGTATTACTGTGGACTGTGCTGTTGAAAATAATTATTTAACAGTTGATTTTGCCGACAACGGATCAGGAATCAGTCAGGAATATCTTGAGCGCATATTTAATCCGTTTTTCACAACTAAAAATGTCGGACAGGGAACAGGACTAGGGCTATATATTGTTTATAATGAAGTGCAGAAAATAGGCGGAGAAATACAGGTTAACAGCAAGCCAGGACAAGGTACTACATTTAGATTGAAAATACCAATACTGAAGGAGATGTATGCAAATGTATGATTTTAATATATTGGTTGTAGATGATGAGGCTGAATTCAGAAATGTTTATAGGCTGATGCTGCAGTATCAGGGCTATGAGGTTACCCTTGCTGCCTCAGGGGAGGGATGCCTGAAGCTGCTTGAGAACGGAAAATACGATTTGGTGCTCACAGATTTAAAGATGGACGGAATGGACGGAATTGAGCTGTTAAAGAAAATAAAGGACGGGAATTACAGCTGTGAAGTAATTTTGATAACGGCATTCAGTACTGTGGAAAATGCTGTAACAGCAATGAAATTAGGGGCGTTTGGATATTTTATAAAAGGGCAGTCACCTGAGATACTTCTCAAGGAAATTGACAGGCTTGTTAAAATCAATGAGCTCAAAAGTGACAATAAGGCTATAAAAAGCAGCCTGATGAATTTTAATTTCCTGCTGGACACAAGCAGCAGTAAGTTTAAAGATGTTCTGAGAATATCTGAAAGGGCAGCAGAAAGCAATTCAAATATTTTA
>DOON01000214.1:0-514 GCA_003514865.1 Clostridiales bacterium | reverse complement strand
ATTATTTCTTGATGAAATAGGAGAGGTTCCCGCAAACACCCAGGTGAAGCTTTTAAGAGTGCTTGAAAACAAGTGTATAGAAAGAATAGGAAGCAACAAAAAAATCGGAGTTGATTTAAGGTTGATCAGTGCCACAAACAGAAATATAGACCGGGAAATATCGGAAGGAAAATTCAGAGAGGACTTATTATACAGAATAAATACAATAACAATATATGTTCCGCCTTTAAGGGAGAGGAAAGAAGATATCCCGGCCTTTATAAAATTCTTTTTAAACAATTTTAAAAATGAAATGAAGAAAAACATCACAAAAATAGATGACGGTCTGATGGATATTCTTTTAAGCTACGATTACCCGGGCAATATAAGGGAACTGAGGAACATTGTTGAAAGGCTTGTTGTACTCAGCGACGATGGCATTCTGAAAAAGAGAGACCTGCCGGTAATTAAGCCAAAAAATGAGATGAATTTTGAATTCAGCGCAGGCTTAAAAACCTTGAGAGAGATAAGGCAG
>DOON01000285.1:751-15688 GCA_003514865.1 Clostridiales bacterium | reverse complement strand
AGGAAGAAAAGGTAGCAGGAGAGATTTTATCAGAGGATTTTACGTCAGAGGTAGTGAGCAGACTGCCGAAGATAAAAACTGTTAGGCCAAAAGCAAAGCAGAAGAAAAGGGCATTTAATTATCAATTGGGATATTACGCTGCTGCTGCATCTGTAACCATTATCCTGACCCTTGGAGGGTTTTATACCAGCCTTGTGGATACTGTGCCGAAGCTTTCAGTATCTGTTCATATGACTAAGGAATATACGAATGTAATAGCTGATTTTTCTGAAGGCATAGTGAGTGGGACATCTAATCTTTTGTGCGGAATTGAAAATAATGATATAAATAATAGGAGGAGAAACAATGAGAGATAAAAGCAGGTTTATNNTTATAGCATTTATATTATCTGTGGTGCCGGGATTGGCACATTTGTATATAGGTTTGAAGGAAAGGGCTTTAATATTTTTCATTCTGCTGGTTGTGGGAATTACGGGAGGCATAGGGCTTGCTATTCTTACCTATGAAGAGTTTTTCTTAGTACTGACTGTCATAGGCTATCTATTATTGTGGCTCATTGCCTTGATTGATATGTTTTCGGCATGGAGAACCATGGAGGTGAAGCAGCTGTATAACAGCGCGGAAGGAATAGGCGATTTTCCGGACAAAAAGCTGAATAAAAAAAGCCTTGCACTTGCGTTATCTGTAATACCGGGCGCAGGACACATGTATCTGGGATATCAGAAAAAAGGATTAATAATAATGGGAGCATTTTTCTTCTCAATATTTTTCATGGGATGGCTGGGAATATCTCTGCTGCTGTTTATGCTTCCAATGATCTGGTTTTACAGCTTTTTCGATGCAATGCATATAGCCGATGATTCAAAAGAGGAAGTAAAAAATCAAACGCTGGAATTACCGGATATAAAACCTGAGTTCGCAGGTGTGGGTCTTATTTTAATAGGTATTATGATTTTGCTGGAAAGGGTTCTATATCCTTTGATTGACAACTATATACGCAGGTATATTCAAACATCAATGGTATCGATAATATTTATTTTAATAGGTATATACATGATAATAAAAAGCAAAAAGAGCATGGCAGTTCATGAAGATTCGGAAGAGGAGGAAAATGAAAATGATCAGGATTAAGAGAGTTGGAAATATTTCAATGGGACTCGTGCTGATTGCTTTTGGAGTGATATTATTTTTATCACAATTTAACGGAATTTCTGTTTTGAAGATTGCTTCTGGAGTGTGGCCCCTTATATTGATATTGTTAGGAATTGAAATACTTTGGTGCAGATATGCATCCAAGGATGAAAACACAGCTATAAAATATGACTTATTCAGCATATTTGTGGTGCTTGTAATTTTGATGTTTAATTTAGGAATTTATGCTGTTGAAGAAACAGGCATTATGAACAGAGTACAGCAGATGTTCCTGAGCGAGCATTACAATATAGATGTATCTTTGAATGAATATGAGCTTGATGAAGGACTTAAGAAAATAATTATAGATGATGCCAACAACATGGTAATACGAGCATCAGATGATAACAAAATAAGCGGTATTGCCAAGCTTTATGTTTATGCTTCAAGCAGGAAGGACGCTGAAGATTTAAGTTCTTCGGAACATTTGAGATACAAAAGGGCAGGAGACACACTGTACATTTATTCCGTAAGCAATAAGGAAAACAACTATAGCTACTCGATGTCAAACGGTACGGAGCTGTTCATACCGCAAAATGTGGAAGTAGAAATAATGAATTGCCGCAATATTGACCTCATATATTCTGATTTCAGCAATAAGTGGACAATCGACGGAGTTAACAACATAAACATCAGGCTTGATAAGCTGTCGGATGTAAGGATAAATGCTTTTGTAGAATCCATAGNNATTTTGTGTTGACATGCAGGCGATATTGACGCATACTTGTTTTCATGACAGGACTTCCATGTAGAGTTATTGCAAAGGTGCAGGACAACGCATAGAAGGAAAATAAAACTAAAAGGATTGCATGTAATGATCAGAAATTTTAAAGAAAATGATATTGATGCGGTGATGAATATATGGCTTGAGACAAATATTGCCACCCATGATTTTATTGAAAGTGGCTATTGGCGGGACAATTTTGATGATGTAAAAAAAATGATACCGGAGGCATCTGTGTATGCATATGAGGAACAGGGAGAAGTTCAAGGATTTATTGGATTGGTAGATGGCTATATAGCGGGTATCTTTGTACGAAGCGAGTATCAATCCAAAGGTATAGGAAGAAATTTGCTGAATTATGCCAAGAGTATCTGCAACAATCTTTCATTGCAGGTATACAAGAAAAATGAAGGTGCGGTGCAGTTTTATTTAAAGGAAGATTTTAGTATTACAAAAGAGCAGATAGATGAAAGCACAGGTGAGACTGAATTTGTAATGAGCTGGACAATGAAGAGTTAGAAACGGAATTTGATTTTATTGTAACTTATGGTAGATATTTCTTCCTGACCAATATATAATATAATTGTTAACGGGTAGTAATTATGTGGCACGGGGAGGAATATATGAAAAGATTTATATTTTTATTAATATTGGTTATTCTCATAGGAATTCTTACGGCAGGATGCAAAGATACAGATGTTTTAAAAGAAACAAATGAAAATGTTCATGAAGATACGGAGAAATTAAATGAAAACAATGAAGATATAGATAATGGCATAGAAATAGACAGAAGCGAATACTTAACCGGTGAAATCATTACAGACGGACGATATGGAATACTGGCAGGGGGAGGCTTTTCGACATTTATGTTCATACCTGACAGTGAGAGTTCGGAAATCATGAAGGGCAGATACACTGGGAAGCGGGACTACATTCTGGCCTATGACAACCTGGATAAGGTAAAGGGCTTGCCTAAAGAATTAGGAATTTACAAGGTTAAGGTAAAAGTTGAAAAGGTTGATGATTACGGCTATCTTTTTATAGACGAAATTGAATTGACGGATAATATAGGAACAGTGCTGTATGAGGGAAAAGTATTTGAGACAAATGACCTGGATGATACCGTAAATGCTAAGGACATTGTGAGCGGTCTCATAGTGGAAAGAGTAATAAGATCAGGCAGCGGCCTTATAGTCGATTTTGCGGGAGAAATAGAGTGTGAGGGATACTATATAGTTGACCCGAAGGATAACGATATGTTTGGACCTACGGGTGACATTTATGTGGATAAGGAATATAAAAGGAATTTTCCTGTCATATATGGTGAGGGCAATAAGTTCTCTGTATGGTTTTCCAAAACAAACAGTTTATTCGATGAGCTGGCAAATCACTCCTTAGTTGGCAGAGGAAAATTCAAAATAGCAGGATATCGTCTGATATATAATATTGGAATGGGAACGGCACCGTGGGAGGCAATAACGGAAATAGTTTCGTTAGACAAGGGCTATGAATCCATGTTTGAATCTGAAGAGAAGCTTTACTTGGAGTTAAGGTGTACAGATAGTGATTTTGCAATAATTGCATCTACAAAGTACGATAAAAATTATGAAGTTATCTCTACGGATTACTATTATATAAACAGAAATAATCCTGTAAAAATATATTTGTTTTCGGGAGACAGGTACGCCTACACTGTTGAGGAAAAAAAGAATGAATTTGAGTTCACCATAAAGACCGACGGATTTAATATGTCTACAGGAAATACAGAAGCGGGACACAGTTATGTATGCAAAATATCAGAACAGGGAACTGCAGAAGCAACCAAGCTTAAAAATACATTTAACAGTTCGGAATATGGCAGCTTATTTGAGCTGAGCGGTGATGAGACAATTCGTTTAATCGGAGATACAAAGTATTATGTAATTGTATCATTGGATAAAATTGATGAAAGCTCAGTTATTACATACAGCGACTATTATTACATCAATAAAAGCAGCGTAAGCAAGGTGTATCTTTTTTCAACGGACAAATATGACTATGGAATAAATACGGTAATCAATGAAAATGAACTCATGCTGTTTTCTAAACGAGGATTAATTAATGATTTGCAGGATTCAAGTCATCGCATGATTTGCCGCATAAATGACGGTACTTCCGTTACAGAAATGGCAGATGGATTTCCCATAGACTTAGACAGGCGGGATGATAATGGAAGAAACTATAGAATGCAGGGAGTAGTGGATGAATTAAAGTTAATCGGAAACGGGCTATATATTAAATTAAAAGACATAAAAATGAAGAAAGAGGATGCCCTTGCTCTCGGTCTTGAAATTAAAACTAAGAGTTACGCTGATATATTGCTCATAGATAATTACAGCGGTTTAAACCTTCCCATCATAGAAGCGGGGGAAACTGTGGCTTTACTTTGCAGCATAACTGCAGACAGAGAGATCCTATACACCTATGGACATGAAATGAAAATAGAAAAATAAATGAAGCATCTTCAATATAACATATGGACACATGCCTACATAGAATAGTTAATAAAGTGTAGGGGGTATGTATGCAGCCAATTACAGAAAGCGTGTTTTCTTTGTTTATAATGATATCGGTGGGTGTTTACGGAAGCAGGAAAAACNNAAGAAAAAAATAATAACAACGGATCTTAATAAAGGTCTTACGGATATACTTATAAAAATAGCACTTCCTTTTATGATTGTTTCTTCCTTTATATTCACATATGATTATACGATAAAAGACAATGTGGTAAAAACATTTTATTACAGCATAGCAGCGTACATAATAATGGCTGTTGTTTCCCGCGTACTGCTTTTTCCTGTTAAGAATGATAAAAAAACAATACTCCATTTTGCTAATGTATTTGTCAACACAGGTTATGTGGGATTCCCGATTTTAAATTCCATATACGGCTCTGAGGGTGTGATTTACGGCTCCATATTTAATCTGTTTTTTGTTATTCTTATATGGACTTACGGTATTATGCTCTACAAGGGCGGGCTGGAAAAAGGATATCTGAAGAAGGAACTAATCGCATTGCTTTTTAATCCTTCGATTATTGCTGTAATCATAGGTGTAGTAATTATGGTGTTTGATATAAGAATAAACGGTGCAATTCTGGCAGGTATAAAAGGCATAGGAAGCATCACGGGACCATTGTCAATGATAATAATAGGTGTTATATTGTCAAATGCAAAGGTAAAAAAATATATGAAGGACTGGACAGTTTATTACGGAATAACAGTAAAATTGATTGCTATTCCCATTATTATATACATGGCTTCATTGCAGCTGCCTGAATCATCCAAGGCTTTGAATTCAGTTATAATAATGACTGCAATGCCTGCCTCTGCAATGACATCTATATTAGCGGAAAGCTTTGGGAAGGAGAAGGACTATGCAGCAATCATTGTTTCGGCAACCACGTTGCTCTCTCTGATTACCGTCCCGGCGCTTTTGAAAATACTCTAAATTCAAAATGTAAATATATTGTAATGTCCGATTTGTTCTGCTTTCAGCACAAAACAGACATTTTTATTGTGCACAGACATAAAGTTATTTATGAAGAATTGCTGAAATATTGAAATATATTTTTGCATATTTTGGAATAATACAATTAAACGAGGCATATAAATTAATTGTATACGAAAGTGCATATTTCGGAGGGGGAGGGATTATTATTACTAATTTAGATATATATGAGGACATAGCAAAAAGAACGAAGGGCGAAATATATTTGGGAGTTGTTGGGCCTGTTCGTACTGGAAAGTCGACGTTTATCAGAAAATTTTCCGAAAATGTAATGCTGCCGAATATAGAAGATGAATATATAAAGGAAAGAGCGAAGGATGAAATGCCTCAAAGCGGTACAGGCAAGACTGTTACTACAACAGAGCCGAAATTTGTACCGGGCAATGCTGTGAAAGTAACGTTCAAGGATAACATTAATGCAAAGCTGAGGCTTATCGACTGTGTGGGATACATGATTCCGGGCGCAATAGGAAGCATGGAGGGAGAGATACCGAGATTGGTAAGCACTCCGTGGAATGAGGACCCCATACCGTTTGCTGAAGCGGCGGAGATTGGAACAAGGAAGGTTATAAGGGATCATTCAACCATAGGTGTTCTGGTAACCACAGATGGCAGCATAACTGATATTGGCAGAGACAATTATATTATGGCTGAAGAAAGGGTAGTAAAAGAATTAAAAGAAATAAATAAGCCTTTCGTAATTATTTTAAATACTACACATCCTCAGAACGAAAATACAAATGCACTGGCTCTTCAGCTGAAAGATAAATACGATGCACCGGTACAGATTTTGGATTTGATGAATTTAAGCAATGAAGACATTGATAATGTTCTGGAAGATGTGCTGTATGAATTCCCCATCAAGGAAATCAATGTTGAGCTTCCGAAATGGTTTGATGGGCTCACATACGATTATTCATTGAAGAAGGATTTAATAGAAACTCTTAGAAATGATTTTGAAAACTACTATAAGTTAAGTGATTTTAATGCCGATAGCATATTTGCTGCAGAAAATGACTTTATTGAGGATTTCTATGTAAAGGATATAGAGCTTGGAACAGGAAGTATAAATATGCGTGTTGACCTTGACAATTCTTATTATTACAAGGTTATAAGTGAATTATCCGGAGAAGAAATTACCGGAGAACATCAGATATTGAAGCTAATCGGAGACTTGTCAAAGACAAAGGACAGCTACAGAAGGGTTGAGGCTGCCATCAGCGATGCCAAGGAAAAGGGATACGGATATGTGTCACCTCGAATTTCGGATATGATTATCGAGAAACCGGAAGTGTTCAAGGAAGGCAGCAGATATGGAATTAAAATCAAGGCTCAGGCACCGTCGCTTCATATTTTCAGCGCAGGCATAAATACGGAGGTTGCACCCGTAATAGGTAACAAGGCACAAAGTGAGGATTTGATGAACCATCTTGCTGAACAGATGAGAGAAAATCCACAGAGCATATGGGATGCGGAAATATTCGGGAAAAATCTATACAGTCTGGTTGATGAGCAGCTTGAATCAAAGCTTACGGCAATGCCTGAAAACGCGAGGAAGAAGCTTAAGAAGACCATTGAAAAAATTGTCAATGATGGCTCGGGCAGCATAATATTCCTCATAATTTAAAAAATAATATCACAGATTCTTTGTGCATGGAAACAAAGCACGAAGAATCTTATTTTTTTGTTTTTATTATAAAAAAATGACGTTAAACTTGAAAATTTATCACAATTAATTGGAATAATATTTGAAAATCAGCATATATAGCTTGCAAAGCAATTTAAAATTGTGTTATAATATGCGTATCTAACTGAAATAAATAAATTTGAAACAAGTAAAATTGGAGTTTTGTTAAATGGCTAAGAGAAAAAACTTCGGTTTAAAAAATTTTTTCTTTTCTTTTGCAGCTGTATGTATAGTTATTTACATATTTCAGAATTTAAACGGTTCTGTGGAAAGTATGGTTGCTGAGAACGGAAATTTAGAAAATGTTATCATTGCCGACGGCATAGTGGTCAAGGACGAAAGAGTTTACAATGCATCTGTAAACGGAAGTGCCACATATTACTATGAAGACGGCGCAAAAATAAAGAGCGGGCAGCTTGTGGCTGATTTGAATACAGATATGAGCGCCGCGCAGATAAATAAGCAAATGGCTGAAATCCAGGCTGCAATCGACATGAAAAAAAGCTCGGATGGAAAAGCAGCAAGCACTGCATTATCAAGTGAGACCGCAGCTGTATATGAAAATGAAATACAGCTTAGCATATTAAACAGTGAATTGAACAGCGTGTATGCCCTTGCGGTGCAGGCAAGCAGCCCTGACGCCGTAGCCGTGTATTCTGATTCATATGAACAGTATGAGGAAGCGCAACTCATAGCCATGAAAGAAAGTCTGGCAAAGAGCATTTCAACTCAAAAAGTGCCGTATTATTCCGGACAGGCAGGGTTGCTTACATACAAAATTGATGGTCTTGAGAATGAGTACAAATTTGAAGATGTGCTCAACATGACTCCGAGCAGCACCGTCAGGAAAGAATACACTGTTTCAAACAAAAGCAATAAGGAAACAATGGTCGAAAATGAAAGCATGTATAAAATAATAAGAAATTTTGAGTATTATATTGCGGCTACTGTAGACAATGAGAAGGCGAAGCTTTTTTCGGAAAAAAAATATGTGAAAACAAGAGTGTTGTGTGACGGTGCAAGTCACGAGATATGGGGGTATATTGAAAAAATAAATTACGGAAGTGAACAATCCGTATTAATTCTGTATTTCGATGATTTTTTTTATAAAATATATGATAAGCGCTATGTAGATTTAGAACTTATAACCGATATATATGAGGGACTTAAAATAAAGACGGAAGCGTTGACTCAATCCGGTGGGCTGGAAGGTGTATATGTTCAGGACGCAAGCAATATAATTAAATTTTTCCCGGTTGAAATTTTTGGCAGAGATGACAAGTTTGCCATAATATCTCCTGGAGAGTATATCGGAGAAAATGAAAGACGAATAATAAAAATCAATGAAAAATCATATCATACCGTAAAGATATTTGACAAGATAATTTTAGAGCCTGACAAGGTATATGACGGTCAAATAGCAGATTAGGAGGTTGCTGTGAGCATAAAGGAAAATATTGACGAAATTCTGAAAAGGGTGGCTGCGGCGGCCATGCGTTCAGGCAGAGACTTCGAGGATATAACGGTAATAGCCGTTTCCAAGACGGTGGATGCAGAAAGAGCAAGAGAGGCTGTTGAGGGCGGACTGATAAACTTAGGTGAAAACAGAGTTCAGGAGCTGGTCTCCAAGTATGAGCAGCTTTCAGATATAGATGTTAAATGGCATTTAATCGGAAATTTACAAAAAAACAAGGTAAAATACATAATTGACAAGGCAACTCTGATACATTCGGTGGAAAATCTGGAACTTGCTAATGAAATAAACAAAAGAGCACAGAAAAATAACATAATATCCAACGTCCTCATTGAGCTTAATATAGGTGAGGAGGAAAGCAAATTTGGGTTGGATGAAGAAAATGTATACAGCTTTGTAAAGGACATGGAGCAGTTCGAAAACATTAAAGTTTTGGGGCTTATGACCGTGGCGCCTTTCAGTGAGAACCCCGAGGATATCAGGTGGGTTTTCAAAAAAATGAGGGGAATATTTGATAAGATTTCAGGCATGAAGCTTAAAAATACTGAAATGAAATATCTATCTATGGGAATGACAAATGACTTTGAAATCGCTATTGAAGAAGGCGCGAATATAGTAAGAATTGGTACTGCAGTGTTCGGCGCGAGAAAATATAAGGAGGAAAAGTAAATGGGAGTAATGGACAAGGTAAAGGATTTTATCGGCATCACGGATTTGGAAGATGATTATGAAGAGGAGGAGATGGTTGCTGAAAGCATCAGCAGCAAACCGGAAAGAATGGAAACTTTTACGAGAAAAAACAATGTAATTAAGGTTCATTCTAACACTGATATGAAAGTCTTTATATGTGAGCCGGCAAAGTACGAGGATTGCACAAAAGCCGTTGACGAGCTTAAGAACAGAAAAGTAGTTGTTTTAAACATCGAAGGAATGGAATTGGAAGACCAGAAACAGGTTTTTGAATTCATTAAAGGCGCTGTTTATGCACTTGAAGCAAGCATTCAAAAAATATCAAATGGTATTTTTGTTTTAGCTCCTTGCAATGTTCAGATTGACGGAAGATTGAGCGAGAGATACGAAAGGAATTATTTTTATAAATAAGGAGCATATATGTATTCAATAAAAATAGCTCTTAGTCTACTATTGAGGATCATAGATTCGTTAATACTAATAAGAGTTTTGCTATCATTTTTCCCAACCCTACAATCTTCAAGAATTTCCTACTTTATCTATCAAATGACCGAGCCTATACTGGCTCCATGCAGGGCAATTTTAGATAGACTGGGATTAGGCATGGGAATGCTTGATTTTTCTCCTATTTTGGCATTTTTGCTTTTAAGGCTGATTCAGACAATGCTGTATGCCTTGTAAGATATAAGAGTGTTAAAATGTAAGGAGAAAAGATGAAAGATTTTGTAAATTATTTTGATTTTATAAAGGACGAGGAAACAAGAAGCTCAGTCAGGCGGATTGCTGACAAAATTTCATATGTGAGCAAAAATTATCTGCCTGCTGTTACGGAATTTACGAATCCATATGCAGCAGAACTGAGCATACCCATATTCAAAAACAGTGATATAAAATTTGAACTTTTCCCCTCATTTNNCATTGACGAGACTGAATTTATAACGGGCTTAAGAATTTATAACCGTTCTAAATTTAAAACACTTAACCATAGAGATTACTTAGGGTCGCTGATGTCCTTAGGTATAGACAGAAATAAAACTGGGGATATTTATGTGTATGAGGATTATGCCGATATTGTACTGCACACTGATATCTCAGACTATATAATCTATAACATTGAAAAAATCGGGCACAACAAGATAGAGGCAGAGAGAATAAAGGTGGATGATGTGGCATTTANNNNGTAAAGCATATTACGAACAAATCGAGAGAAACGGCGGCAGACATGGTCAAGGCCGGAAACGTGAAGGTAAACTGGCAGGCAGAGGAAAGAACTGCAGCCGAAGTAAAGGAAAATGATATGATTTCAATCAGCAGGTACGGTCGTTATAAAGTAACCGGACTTTCAGGTATGACAAAGAGCGGAAAGTACAGGATTGAAATAAAGCACTATACATAGTGAGAGGATTATATGAGCATATTGATAGGAATAATTTTTGCTGTATCCATTGTACTGGATCAGCTTACGAAGAAGTGGGCCGTAGGTGTTTTGAAGGACGGAAGCTCAATTAAGATTATAGGAGATTTTCTGCGCTTCACATATGCTGAAAACAGAGGAGCTGCTTTCAGCATACTTCAGGATCAAAGGCTTTTTTTCATAATAACAACGGTTGTCATGCTTGCGGTGATGGCGTATATTTATTTTAAAACAAAAAATATAACGAAATTGTCAAAATTATCCATAGCTATGATTGCAGGCGGTGCAATAGGAAATTTTCTGGACAGACTGCGCCTTGGTTATGTGGTTGACTTTATAGATGTGAGATTCGGAAGCTTTTATAATTTTCCCATTTTCAACATTGCGGACAGCTTTGTTGTGTGCGGAACAATATTGATGATTATTCTGATTCTTTTTAACAGATTTGAGAAGAGTGAAACTGATGGACAATGAACTAAAAATAATTAAATCTGAGGACATTGATGACTTTGAGGAGGATAATGATAATGAAATCATAATTATATCAGACACAGAAAATGAAAGAATAGATGTGTATATTTCATCTCAGCAGGGAGATATATCCCGTAATTCAGTTCAAAAACTTATTGCTGATGGGAGCATAAGAGTTAATGATAAAAATGTTAAGGCAAATTATAAGGTTAAATTAAATGACTGCATAAGAATAGTGCTTCCAGAACCGGAGGTGCTTGATATTGCCGCAGAAGATATTCCAATAGAAATTGTATATGAGGATGATGACCTTGCTGTAATAAACAAGCCTCAGGGGATGGTTGTTCATCCCGCGCCGGGACATTATTCGGGAACACTGGTGAACGGGCTGATGTACCATTTGAAAAATCTTTCATCCATAAACGGAATATTGCGTCCGGGAATAGTGCATCGCCTTGATATGAACACCTCAGGGCTCATGCTGGTTGCAAAGAACGACAAATCACATAATTTTCTTGCGAAGTGTCTTAAGGAGCATTCCATAAACAGAATTTATTTTGCATTGGTAGAAGGTAACATAACTAATGATTCGGGAGTTATTGACGCTCCTCTTGGAAGAAGTGAAAAAGACAGAAAAAAGAGGACTGTAACATATAAAAACAGCAAGAATGCCGTGACAAACTATTGGGTGGAAAAAAGATACGGAAAATATACGCTGATAAAATTAAAGCTGGAAACAGGCAGGACTCACCAGATAAGGGTACATATGAAGCACATAGGGCATCCGGTTGTGGGGGATGATGTTTACGGCAGCAAAACAAATAAATTTTTATTAAACGGGCAGCTCCTTCACTCAAAATCCATAGGCTTTGTTCACCCTTCAACCGGGGAATACATGGAATTTGAAAGTGAGCTTCCGGATTATTTTCAGAAGGTATTGAAAATTATAGGAGGGCAGCAGATATGAAAGCAAAGGCTATCATCATGGACGAAAAGGCTATTGAAAGAGCACTGTTCAGAATCTCTCATGAAATCATAGAAAAAAACAAAGGTGTTGAAAATCTTGTCCTTATAGGAATAAAAACCAGAGGAATGCCTCTGGCTCTGAGGCTTGCAAAAAAGATAGAAGAGATTGAGGGTTCCATAGTTCCTGTATTTCCCTTGGACATAACATATTACAGGGACGATTATGAGAAGGATGACCGCGCGCCTCTGTCTGTTGAAGATTTCGACTACAATATTCAAGACAAGACTGTTATTTTAGTGGATGATGTGCTGTACACAGGCAGGACGGTGAGATCTGCGCTGGATGCTGTTGTTGATAAGGGCAGACCAAAAAACGTGGAGCTTGCTGTATTGATTGACAGAGGTCACAGAGAGCTTCCCATACGGGCGGACTTCATCGGCAAGAATGTGCCAACCTCAAGAAGTGAGCGAATAAGCGTGCAGCTTATTGAAACAGATAACACAAATCAGGTTGTAATCNNAATAAAAAATGTATTTTTGACTACTTGAGATATTATAGCTTATACATTCCAAAAGACAATATAATTATGGCGAATGGTGATTCATATAGCGAAGATATTTTAATTTATTTTAAGACTGCTACAAATGCCATAAGAGGTAAAATATCATCTGAAAATGATTTATTTGGAAAACAAGTTTTAATAAAAGATATAAAGAATATTTTGTTAATGTAGTGGGGAAAAATGAGTTTTATTTTTCAAATATACCTTTAGGAACATATGAAGTAATTGTTGATGGTAATTTATACGGAAATATATCAATTAACGAAAATAAAGTTAATGAAGTAACGGTAATTTATAAATAAAATATTAAAATTTCAATAAATAAGGCGGGAGTTAATCCCGCTTTTTAAATTATAAAATATAATAAATTCGAATATATAAAATATTATGAATTAGCAAACTTTTTTATACAAGAAGGATGCAAAGTTTTAGAAACAGGATTAAGCCAAAGTAATGGGATTTATTGGCTAAATAAAATAATTATTATTGAGTGCTTGGCACGAAAATAAAGATGATTTTAAACATGTAATAATAACATTTGCAGTATTTTGTAATTTATGGTAGAATAATGTAAAATATTATTATTGGGGGTAGTTGGAGGTACAATTCTGATTTGTAATGAATTAAGTTTGAATCGACAAGTTAAGGATGAGGAAAAGATACAAAAGATAATACAGATAGTTATAAAGTTACAAGAATGGATGAAGAAAATTATTAAAGGAGTAGATGCATTATGGGAGGTTTTATATTAGCTTTATTTATAGGTTTTATACCAGCTATGATTGCCAAGAATAAGGGTAAAAATTTTTTAGCTTGGTATATATATGGTGTATTATTATTTATAGTTGCTTTACCACATGCATTGATTATGAAATCAAATTATCAGTGTCCACATTGTAAGTCAAACATTGATCCTACAGCTACAGTGTGTCCAAAATGTGCAAGAGATATATATGCTAAGAATGAAGACTTAATAAGCTAGATTTTGATTATTAATATAATTAATTATGGCACTTACTTTGTAGGTGTCTTTTTTAATAGTATAGTAATAAGCCTCCGGTTTTTATTTTCGTTGTAGTGAATAAAATGTATGGATATGGTTGTCGATTTTTAGTATAATTGAATAAAACATTACTTGTTAAAGGAGAACTTATGGGTCTTATAAAAGCTGTAATAGGTGCAGCAGGCGGTACGCTTGCTGACCAGTGGAAAGAGTTTTTTTATTGTGAATCTATGGCGAAAGAAATCTTAATGATAAGAGGAAGAAAGCAAATTACAGGGCGTTCTTCCAATGTTAAAGGAAATGACAATATAATTTCAAACGGCTCAGGAATAGCCGTAGCCGACGGGCAATGTATGATAATAGTAGAGCAAGGAAAGGTAGTAGAAGTTTGCTCAGAGCCGGGAGAATATACATACGATACTTCATCGGAGCCAAGTATTTTTACAGGTAACCTGGGAGAGGGTATCAAAAATACATTTAAAACCATAGGAAAAAGATTTACTTATGGTGGAGATACGGGGAAGGATCAAAGAGTTTACTATTTCAATACTAAAGAATTAATTGACAATAAATTTGGTACCCCAAATCCTATACCGTTCCGCGTAGTGGATAGAAACATAGGTTTAGATATAGATGTATCGGTGCGCTGCTCAGGTTTATATTCATATAAGATTGTTGACCCTATTTTATTTTACACCAATGTAAGCGGTAATGTAGAACATGAATATACACGTGACGAAATTGACAGCCAGCTGAAAACTGAATTTATATCTGCGCTTCAGCCGGCTTTTGCCAAAATCACGGAATTAGGTATAAGACCAAGTGCTTTGCCCGGTCATGCTGAAGAACTGGCAGGGGCAATGAATACCGCATTAACAAGCAAGTGGTTAGTCTTGAGAGGTATACAAGTAATATCAATAGGGTTGAATCCAATAACGCTTCCGGAAGAAGATGCAGAGCTGATTAAACAAGCTCAGCGTGCTGCAATATTGCGTGACCCTACAATGGCTGCCGCAACACTGGCTGGTGCACAGGCAGATGCTATGAAGGCGGCGGCATCTAATGAAGGCGGCGCTATGCAAGGTTTTTTTGGAATGGGAATGGCTCAGCAGACAGGAGGAATGAATGCACAAGAGCTGTATAATATGGGGAAACAAAACGCACAGCAGCAATCTTCTCACTCTCCTTCAGATGAATGGCAATGC
>DOON01000285.1:0-741 GCA_003514865.1 Clostridiales bacterium | reverse complement strand
AACAAATGCGGATGGGAGCCGGAAGAACCTACAACTCCTCCAAAGTTTTGCACCGAGTGCGGTGATGTATTTGATGATAAGGATAAGAAATAATTCTTATGCATATGAAAGGGAGACTATATGACTTCTACAATTGAATATAAATGCCCCTCATGTGGGGGCGCAATCGGCTTTGAGAGTAAAATACAAAAAATGAAATGTCCGTATTGTGATACTGAATATGAGATGGAAGCACTGAAAGAATTAGATGAAGATTTAAAAAATGAACAATCGGATGATATAAATTGGAAAATAGAAACAGAGCATGACTGGCAGGGGGAAGAAGAAGGAGTGCAAGTGTATATCTGTAAATCCTGCGGCGGTGAGATAATCGGAGACGAAAATATGGCTGCTACAAGCTGCCCGTTTTGTAATAACCCAGTTGTTATCAAAGGTAAATTTTACGGTTTACTTCGCCCGGATTACGTAATTCCTTTTAAATTAGATAAAAAAGCAGCAATTGAGGGCTTAAGGAAACACGTTAAAGGTAAAAGATTACTGCCAAAGGTATTTAAAGACGAAAATCATATAGAAGAAATAAAAGGGATATACGTTCCCTATTGGTTATTTAATGCGGATGCAGATGCAAGCATCAGGTATAAAGGTGCAAAAGTCATTTCCTGGAGTGATTCCAATTATCGCTATACCAAGAGCAGCTACTATATGATTTTACGAAAAGGAAACTTGGGTTTTGAAAGAATA
>DOON01000253.1:4099-20264 GCA_003514865.1 Clostridiales bacterium | reverse complement strand
CCAGAAAAGGACGTTGACTGCTTTAATCCGATAAACGTTGCGAAAATAGCAGAGGGCGATATATCAGGCTTTGCTCCCTGCACACCCACTGCGGCAATGGAACTATTGAAGTATTACAACATAGAGCTTAATGGGAAAAAGGCAGTTGTAATAGGCAGATCGCTGGTGGTTGGCAAGCCCATGGCATTTTTGCTTTTGGGAGAAGATGCAACGGTAACAATTTGCCACTCAAAAACAGAAAATCTTGAGCAGGTTGCATCTGAGGCTGACATTTTAATAGCTGCCATAGGCAGGGCTAAAATGATAACGGATAAATTTGTAAAAGAAGGCGCCGTTGTAATAGATGTGGGCATAAACGTAGATTCTCAGGGCAATATATGCGGGGATGTCGACACCGATATGTGCAGGAACAAAGCGGCGTTCATAACTCCGGTACCTGCAGGGGTAGGCTCAGTAACAACCGCCGTGCTGGCAAAGCATGTTCTTAAGGGATGTCTGATTGCAAATAATTTAATATAACTATAGGGTTATAAACAAAACAACTCCGCAAGCGCGGAGTTGTTTTGTTTATATATTACTTGCTGCATTTCTGCAGTATACTTCAAATGTATCATCAACAATTGTCAGGTGTTCCATCAACGCATTTCTCAAGTTTTCCTCATCTTTTGCCAACAGAAATTTCATTATATTCTGGTGGTGCTTGAAGGCCTTTTCGTGGTGGGATAGGGGCATTTTGGTTATGCTGTACAAATAAAACATCGCACCTACACTCCAATTAGTCTCGTATATTTTAACCAGCTGTTCATTTCCCGTAAGGGAAACAAAACAGGTATGAAATTCTGTTTCAAGCTTTGAAGCAATCGGATAATCCAATTTATCCTGCTCGCTGATTTTCACAATTATTGACTGCATCTTATCAACGATATCCATATAGTAATCAAGATTTTTAATCGCGGATTNNNNTTTTGTATCCTGTCCTTTATTTCCTGATATGCATAATCTATCAAAGATTCTGTTGGTTCAATATAATCCATTATCATTTCCTCATTTAATCTCTTGCAATATAAGTGAATGCTTAACAATTATAAAACAAAAATAATGGAATGTAAACAAGATACATATGAAAAATGAAATTAATGTTGACAAAGATGATTTTGAATATTATAATCTGATTATTGAATTCAAAATAATTAAAGTAAAATTCAAAATATGTTAAATTAAATACAGTATTGAAATTCGCTAAGAATGTATCAATTCAATGCAAAGCATTCAATTATTAATATAAATCCTTATGCAACGCGAGTAAAAACGTTTTACAAGATGTGAAAACGTGCTCAAAATGTTAAAAAATTATTTAAGTAGGGGATTATCCTTAACAGCGTTATATATGGAAGTGTTTCCATTATATAAAATTAATAAATCTAATGAAAATTCTGGGAGGAATGTATGAAAAGGTTTAGATTATTGAGTTTATGTTTGGCATTGGCAATGCTGGCATCTGCACTTGTGGGATGTTCAGGCAGCGGGAAGAAGCAGGATGTAAAAGTTTTTAAACTTGCAAACGTTAGCGCCCTGGGTGATGAAAGAGATCAGTCACTGCAGGAATTTGCAAGGCTTGTTGATGAGAAATCAAAGGGAGAAATAAAAATTGAAGTGTATTCCGGAGGCACATTAGGCGGATGGAGAGACACAATAGAGGGACTTGAGCCGGGTATAGTACAAATAGTGTGTGAAAGTATAGGTACATTGGAGCCTTACAGCAAGACTGCAAGCATAGACGCATACCCATATCTGTACAGCGATTATGAACACTATAAGAAGGTTATGGGTGGAGAAATCGGTGAGAAATTGCTTGCAACTGTAGGTGAAGAAGGCGGATTTGTAATAATGGGTCCATCCTACAGAGGAGCAAGAATTATGACATCCAATAAAAAGGTTGAATCTGTCGATAACCTCNNTAAAAACATGGGAATATTTCGGGGCTTCACCGGTTCCTATGGATGCCACTGAAATTTATACAGGATTGCAGCAGGGTACAGTTGATGCACAGGAAAACCCGGTATTATTCAGCTATGGAAATGCCTTTTACGATGTATGTAAATATCTTGTAATGACAAATCATGTTATGAGTACTGATGTATTTATTTTTAATGACAATTTCTTCAATGGACTTCCTGGTGAGACACAAAAAATTCTGAGAGAG
The DNA here is from genome assembly GCA_003514865.1 of Clostridiales bacterium. The sequence continues at coordinate 18,061 of DOON01000253.1, read as the reverse complement.
GCAGCCACAGAGGCAAGCGACTACAGAACAAAGCTTGTGCTTGATAAAGAAGGAGAAGCAATAAAAACAATGGAAGAAAAGGGTATGGAAGTAATTTATCCGGAACTTAAAGGTTTTCAGGATAAGTTGAATGGTTTTGCTAAAGAATTTCCTGACTTAGAAGATATGGTTAAGCAAATCCAATCTGCCCAATAGATTGCGTTAACAGTAAAGGCTTATTGTCAGCAAGCGCTGGAAATAAGCTTTGATTTTAAAAAGTAAGGGAGGATTAATTTGGTTTGATAGCAACTGAATTATATAGTATATGAAATTAATATTTGACAAACTTGAAAAGTTTATATTGTATATATTGGCGGCATTATTTGCGGTAATGGTAGTTTCTCTATTTTATCAAATAATAATGAGGTTTATATTCCAAAGTGCAAATGCATGGTCTGAAGAGCTTACAAGATATTCATTTATATGGATGTCGATGCTTGGCTCGTCCGTTGCAACAAGAAGAAGCAGAAATATGGATGTTGATTTTCTTGTGAATCTCATGCCTAGAAAGCTAAAAATTATAAATAATTTTTTTACCAAAGGACTTATCATAGCGTTTTTGCTTGTCCTTATAGTATACGGAACAAGCCTGGTGGGAATAACACATAAACAGCTTTCCGCAGGCATTAGAATTCCTATGTCCTATGTTTATGCTTCAATTCCTTTAGGAGGAATACTTATACTTCTGTTTACAGTTGAAATTATTATAGACGAGATAAGAAGCAGAAAGGTAAAGGAGGTATAAAATGGGAGCGATACTTATTATATTAATACTTGTTTTTTCGGCTATAGGTATTCCGATAGCATATTCTTTGGGAATATCATCGCTTGTTACAATATTGCATGAAGGGCTTCCGCTGATGGTAATTCCCCAGAAGCTTTTGGGAGGAATGGACTCATTTCCGCTGTTAGCCATACCGTTCTTTATGCTTTCCGGTGACCTCATGAACGGTGGAGGTCTTAATAAAAGAATAATAAGAGTGGCAAATGCTTTTTTAGGCAATCTGCCCGGCAGTCTTCCGATTATCACAATTGTTGCGTCCGCATTTTTTGCGGCAATCTCAGGTTCTGCGGTTGCAACCGTTGCAGCCATAGGTGGTATTATGATCCCGGCTATGATTAAGCAGGGGTATGAGGACCACTATGCTGCAGGGGTGGCTTCATCAGCTTCAATAGTCGGACCGATCATTCCTCCTAGCATTACTTTGATTGTGTACGGCGCTTCCCTGCAGCTTTCAATAAGCGAGCTGTTTCTTGCTTCCGCAGTCCCGGGAATTTTGCTAAGTATGTCTTTTATTGTTATTGCAGTGTATCAGGCAAAAAAACATAACTACCCAAAAGAGGGTAAGACCACCATGGAAGAAAAGATAGATGCAGTAAAAGATGGATTTTGGGCGTTGATGATGCCTGTTGTCATATTAGGAGGAATTTTTTCAGGCTTGTTCACACCTACAGAAGCCGCGGTGGTATCTGTTGTATATGCATTCATCATCGGTCTGTTTGTATATAAAGGATTCACATTGAAAGACGTTCCGAAATTACTCGGTGAGGCAGCCGTTTCAACTGCAACCAATATGTTCATTTTAGCAACATCTAAAATTCTGGCATGGGTAATAACGGTTATTAATCTTCCTGTCATGGTTGCGGATGCCATATTGGGGTTAACTGACAGCGCATTTTTAGTTATGCTGCTGATTAATATAATATTATTGATTGTAGGATGCCTCATGGAAGCAAATGCAGCCATTATAATACTTATTCCTATATTGGTGCCAATAGTTACGAAATTAGGTGTATCTCCAGTTACATTCGGAGTAATTATGACGGTGAACCTGTGCTTGGGACTACTGACGCCTCCGGTAGGTATATGTTTGCTTTTAGGCTCACAATTGGCGGAGTCAAAGTTTGAGAAGGCTGTTATATCAATGCTTCCATTCTTTGCAATAGGACTGGTAATACTGATGCTCACAACCTATGTTCCGGCTCTCACGCTGTGGCTTCCTGGATTGATGTAGAATGTCAAAAGTTTAATATAAGGAGAATGTAATGGATTTTTCAAATATGAATGTAATTGTGACCGGAGGCGCAAGCGGAATCGGAAAAGCAGTTGCTCAGGGAATTGTTAAATGCGGTGGTCATGCCATCGTGGTTGATTTGAATATAGAAGCGGCAGAAAAGGTAAGACATGAGCTTGGTGAGAAAAATGTCTCGGTTTACAAGGTAAACTTAGGCGACAGCGATGAAATTCGCTCAGTATTCGCTCAGATCCTTGATGATTTTGGCCAAATCCATGTACTTATTAACAATGCAGGTATTGTCAGCACGGTGAACTTTGATGAAGTAACTCAGGAAGAATGGGACAGAACCATTGCAATTAATCTTACAGGTGTTTATACAGCCATAAGTGCTGTTTATTCGTCAATGAAGAAGCATGGGTATGGACGCATTGTAAACGTAGCATCTGTTGCAGCAAAGCGAGGTGGCGGTCTGCTGGGAACAAGCGCTTACGCTGCTTCCAAAGCAGGAGTTATAGGCCTGACAAAGGCTGTGGCAAGGGAAGGAGCACCATATGGTATAAGCTGCAATGCCGTTTGTCCAAGCCTGACCCTTACGCCTATGACTGCAAATATGGGGGAAGATAGGACGAAGAGAATATTATCTACTATTCCGTTGGGACGTGGTGCAAGTCCTGAGGAAATTGCAAATGGCATACTTTTCTTCGCATCTGACATGGCGAGCTTTGCAACAGGTGAAATAAGCGATATTGACGGCGGCGTGACAATGGACGGCTGATAAAAAAACCAGTTCCGGGATAGTGACAGCTTTCGGAACTGGTTCATTCTTTTTATAAGATTATTGGCAATTTTTGCTTGCGTACTTTGTATACGACTTTTTAGAGGATTCTTTTTTCTTGTTTCCGTTATATGAACCATTCTTTGAAGAGACTTTATTTGTCCATACCTTTTCAGATTCGGATTTTTTTGACCCCTTACCTCTTTGCGGTTTATCAGCCTTGGGAATGACTGTTGTTATAAGCATAGGATAGGGGTTTTCTTCTGCTGACGGAATTGTTTTTTTGATTAACTTTTGTATACTCTTTAGATAATCTTTTTCTTCATATTCGCAGAATGAAATGGATGTTCCTCCGAGACCTGCTCTGCCTGTACGGCCTATCCTGTGGACGTATGTTTCCGGGATATTAGGCAGATTGTAGTTTATTACATGGGACAACTCGTCTATGTCTATCCCTCTTGCTGCTATATCTGTTGCCACAAGAACCTTTATTTTGCCGGACTTAAAATTGTTTAAAGCCATCTGTCTTGCACTTTGAGATTTGTTGCCGTGGATTGCCTGTGCTGTTATTTTATTTGCTGTCAGATCTTTCTCAACTCTATCCGCCTCATGTTTTGTTCTCGTGAACACCAGAGCCGAATCAATATCTTTGTTTTTAAGGAGATATACAAGCAACTTTTTCTTGTTAGCCTTATCAACAAAGTAAACATATTGCTTTATTTTATCGACTGTAGATGAAACTGGTGTAACTGCAACTTTGACTGGATTAACTAAAATGGAATTTACCAGTTCTGTAATTTCCTTAGGCATTGTAGCTGAAAAAAACAGCGTCTGTCTCTTCTTGGGAATGCATGATATTATTTTTTTAACATCATTTATAAACCCCATGTCAAGCATTCTGTCAGCTTCATCAAGAACTAACATTGATACATTGCTCAAATTGACCTGCCTTTGGTTTATCAAATCATTCAGTCTGCCAGGGGTAGATACCAATACGTCGACACCCCTTCTGAGTTTTTCGGTCTGAGGGTTCTGAGAAACCCCACCGAATACAGAACAATATTTCAAATTTGTATATCGCCCGTACGATTTAAAGCTTTCTTCTATCTGCACTGCAAGTTCCCTTGTAGGTGTCAGTATCAATGCTTGTACTTGGCGTTTTGCCCCTTTGCTACCTTGTCCGTATATTTTTTGTATTATTGGAATAGCAAATGCTGCTGTCTTGCCTGTTCCTGTCTGTGCGCATCCGAGTATATCTTTTCCTTCAAGTACATGTGGGATAGCTTGTTCCTGTATAGGTGATGGGGTTTTATATCCTTCTTCTGTTAATGCCTTAAGGATTGGTTCAATTAAATTTAAATCTTCAAATTTCATAGTTTTCCTTTTCTCTTTTCTTTCCCCAAATCTATATAAAAACTGCACTTATTTAAACATACTTCAGGCTTGATTTATTTAGTTTTTTATTTTAATGAGCTAATTATCTAAAACAGCATGGTTATATAACATGATGCCATCAGTGCAAGAATAAAAAAATCGGGATTAGTTCCCGATTTAAACGCTCATACGCTATAGTATATAAATTATATTCTATTTACGTTAGTTGCCTGGTCGCCTTTGTTGCCTTGAGTAATATCAAAGCTTANNATAATCTCTAAAAACATGTGAAATCTATAAATACATCTGTAATACCTTTTTACTGTAACATACATATTTAGATAAGTCAACATTTTTTTAAAACAGGGCGGTGTGCGTATTGCACGGGACTTTGACAGTTGGCTGACAAAAAATGACTATTTGTTTACATTGCTCAAAATTATTACAAATGTGTGGACAAAAGTATAAAAACTCAGTATAATGAAGTAAAGTGGAAACGCTTGTGCAATAAACTAATTAATAATAACAATTTTTTGGGAGGTTTTTATAAATGAGTAAACCAATTATGTCGGCACATTTTGAATCAAGGACACCATCAGATGTTAGACTGGCGCAGATGGCATATGCTGACCGCAAAGTTAAACCTGAAGCTGTAATCAATGTAGGTATCGGAAATGTTTCGCTTCCTACAAACCCTGCAATGCAGAAGAGATTATTTAATTTGGATGCACCTGAAAGTCCGTTTTCAAAAGGCGTAATTAGATATACGGCTACAGGTGGATTTGACGAAACACAGGAAGCATTTAAAAACATACTTAAATGTGAAGGCTTTGACACCAGCAAGATATCGGTTACAGTTACCGACGGTGGATCAACAGGTATGGAGTTGCTGTTGCTTGGAGTTTGCGGACCCGCAGGTACAGACGAGAAACCTCTGCTCATGATAGATCCTGCATATACAAACTATATTTCTTTCGCTGAAAGAATAGGAAGAAAGACCGTTACATTAAAACGTCATATGAATGAAGAAGGTAAATTCAGCCTTCCTGAACTTGACAAAATTGAAGAAATCATAAAAGAAAACAACCCCGGAGCACTTCTTGTAATACCATATGACAATCCTACAGGACAGTTCTATGACAAAGAAACTCTTACTGCTCTTGCCGAGCTTTGCGTTAAGTACAATATCTGGATGGTAAGTGACGAGGCATATCGTGAGCTTTACTATGTAAAGGGCAAGGAATTGGTAAGTATCTGGGGAATTACAGATAAAGAAGTTCCAGGAATCGAAGGAAGAAGAATAAGCATTGTAACAGCATCAAAAGTATGGAATGCATGTGGTCTAAGAATAGGAGCATTGTTAACAGACAGCCCTGAATTTGGAAACCGTGTGACTGCAGAATATACAGCAAACCTATGCGCAAATGCTATAGGACAGTATGTATTTGGTGCTCTTGCTCATGAAAGCAAGGATCAGATCGCTGACTGGTGCAGCAATCTTCGTAACTACTATCAGGATTTAATATTCAAGGTATACAATGGCTTGAAAGAGCAGGAGCCTGGACTGATAGTATCAAGTCCGGGCGCATCAATCTATACGGTAATTGACGTAAGAAACGTTGTAAAACCTGGATTTGATTCAATTGATTTTGTATTGTACTGCGCAGGAGAAGGTGCGGTTGATTGCAACGGAGTTGAAACAACATTGCTGGTTGCACCGATGAAAGGATTCTACGATATTGCAGGAGGAGCAAGCAATCCGGGAAGCACTCAGTTCCGTATTTCCTATGTTGAAACTCCTGAAAACATGTTGAAGGTTCCTGAGCTGTTTGTTAAGCTTTTAAAACAATATGAGGCAACAAGATAATTAAACATAAATGACAAATAACATGAGCTTACCTTACGGTAAGCTCTGTTTGTAATTAGGGAGAGTGTATGAAAAAAATAGTGTTGATTCCCGATTCATTTAAAGGAACATTGAGCTCAGAAGAAATAAGCGGCATAATGTCTGAGGGAGTGAGGAAGCATTTCCCTGATTGTGAGGTTGTGTCCATTCCTGTGGCAGACGGAGGAGAAGGCAGCGTGCAGTGTTTTCTGAATGCAATCGGTGGTGAAAGAATTGCAGAAACTGTCAAAAATCCATACTTTGAAGATATGGAGTCGTTTTATGGGATCCTTGAGGACGGTGAAACTGCAGTTATTGAAATGGCAAGCTGTGCAGGACTTCCGCTTGTTGAAAACAGAAAAAACCCTCTGAAAACAACAACCTATGGAGTAGGGCAGCTTATTTTAGCTGCCGCCCGCAAGGGGTGCGAAAAAATAATTATAGGGCTTGGTGGCTCATGCACAAATGACGGTGGATGCGGTGCGGCCTCGGCATTGGGCGTGAAATTTTATGACAAGTCTGGCAATGAATTCATTCCTGTTGGAGGTACACTTAAGGACATAGTGAAAATAGACGTGTCAGAACGTGCAGAGGAATTAGAAGGAATAGAAATCATAACAATGTGTGACATTGACAACCCAATGTTCGGAGAGCAGGGGGCAGCTTATGTTTTCGGACCGNNCCCTTGGAATTGATTTAACCGACACTCCCGGTGGAGGAGCAGCCGGTGCCATGGGAGCAGGCATGATTGCATTTCTCGGCTCAAATCTTCAGATGGGAATTGAAACTGTATTGAATACGGTGGAATTTGAAAAGGTTATTGAAGGTGCGGATATGGTTTTTACCGGAGAAGGAAAAATCGATACACAGAGCCTGAGGGGGAAGGTAGTAATTGGCGTTGCAAGAAGAGCAAAATTAAAAAATGTCCCCGTCACGGCTATTGTAGGCGGAGCGGAAGAAGGAATAGATGCAATATATGATATGGGCGTTACAGCCGTGTTCACAATCAACCGCCTTCCACAGGATTTCTCAGTAAGCTGTGGAAAAAGCCGCGAGAATATGAGAGAAACTGTGGATAACATTTTGAGATTTATGAAAGCTATGTCTTGAGTGCTTGACATTTGGAAAATTTTGCGCTGCAANNACATGGAAAATTTTGCGCTGCAATTTAAACAACTTGTAATATAACTTGAGGAGTTCCCCTACAGGTTCACCATTAATTTCAATCATACAGAGTTGGCTTAATTTACTCTCCAAATGACTAATAATGCTTATAGTATCATCTAAAGATTCTCCCAATCCATTTGGAAAGCCTGCGTGATCCATAACCTTACCATCATTCCACCATTTATTTACTGAATGGCATGATCTATAGTAGCACTCCTAATTACAATATTATCTTTTTCTATTCTCATACTTTACTCCATTAAAACTTTTAGGAGGGTTTATAGGGCGTGAACCCTCCTTACACGCTCAACTGTCATTTTTATCATATCGACCACATCCTTTCTTATCATTTCTATGAAAACGCTTAAAGCGATATTACTTCGAGTAAATTAAATTCAAATTTTGATTTATTATTGAATAACTGATATGTTGCTTAAATCTACTAATGTACATTGTATAAATATTGTGAACTATTAATGTTTTAATTTCATTTTTAAATATTTTTCTAAAGTAGTAACGTGCATTGGATAAAATAAACTCTTATTACCTTCTATTAATTCCTTTAATTCTATTAATGGTATCCATCTAATATTTTTCGTTTCATTACTCTTGTTTAATAATTCTCCATCAGCCTTACATATAAATGTTTGCACCATTATTGGATATGTTCCTTGAATATTTTGGCTACAAGAAAAAGGAGTATAGTTTAGCACTTTATATCCATTAGATTCTAAAACTATTGCTTCATTCTCACCTTTAATATTTGTAACCTTTAATCCAGTTTCTTCCCTAATCTCTCTTCTCAAACAATCGAAAACATTTTCAAATTCTCTTATTTTCCCAGCAGGAATTTCTATTAGTCCATACTCCAATATAGCTTCATCCTTGCACCTATCTTGAATTAATATGTAATCTATTCCATCAATATTTTTCTCTATTATTCCACCTACCCCAGGTTTAGCAAATAGCTCCATTTTAAAACCTCCTTATAGACAATATCCTACAACTACGACATAGAATATAAATGATACGACATAACTAATATTCATTTATAAATTCTAGAATATCACCAGGTTGACAATCTAATACTCTGCATATAGCATCTAAGGTGCTATATCGTATGGCTTTTGCCCTGCTATTTTTTAATATGGAAACATTGGCCATGGTAATCCCTACCCTTTCACTTAATTCAGTAACACTCATTTTTCTCTTTGCTAACATAACGTCTAAATTTACAATTATCATCATCTATCGCCTATACCGTCAAATCATAATCATCTTTGTAAACCATGGCTTTTTTCACGATACTTCTAATTAACGTCATAACTGCTGCTACTATCCATATTAGAAATATTACTCCAATCATTATCAATGATAATAGGGGACCAGGCCCTCCAAATGTTCGAAAATAATATAATAACAATATTACTCCAATTGAAGCAATGATGCACATACCAATTAGAATCTCTAAGCCTTTGGTAAACTTCAGGCTAAATGTATTACCCCTATCAAAAACTACAAGTAAATACATTATAATTCCTATCCCTATTAATAACATGACTAATAATAACTCGCATACTATAAAAATAGGGATTTTTGCATATTCAAGCTCAGGATAATAAAGGACATTCTGCTCTGCCATTATTGGTAAGACATAGATCCCAAAGAAAATCGCTCCGATGGCAAATAGGATTAATAGTACTTTCAGGATATTTGATGCTATATTAACTTTCATCATACTCCCCCTCCGAAATAACATTTATTTAATTTTAATATATGATAATTTATAATGAGTGTCAATATATATTTATCGTTATTCGATATGCAAATTAAGAATAAAAAATCATCTAATATGCCTACAAGAGGTTTTCAGAGGATTGTAGAGTTAAATATTTAGATTCAGCCTTTTATTTTAGTTGTACATAATTCTACTTATGCGGCGTTATATCCTGCACTGTTAACCTTTTCAAATTATTTTAATACTTTTCTATAAATAAAATTGTTTTGATTATCCTTTATATTTGTCTTTAAAAATCCGTTACCAATCCAAAATCTTTCATTATTAATATTAGAAATATTTAAGTCAATATATGGTAGATCCTCACCGCCTATACGTTATGGCAATTCCTACGACAAATTATACCATGTTATTACTGATGTTACAATAATTTCCTCGAACATTTGAGCAGTTGTTTATCGAAAAAATATTTAAAAAACATGTTGACAAAGAAATGCTTTGGTGTTAACATATAAAAAAATATTCATGGCTGTGATAGATGAAAGTAAATTTGAGGAATCTAACAGGGAGTGTCCGTCGAAGACTGAAAGCGGGCATTGGAGAAATCACTTTGAAGTTCCCTCTTGAGCTGCCCGGCTGAATTGAGTAGGTCTGGCCGTCTTCCCACGATACAGGGATAGNNTTCGAAAAGTGCAGCGTTAGCTGAATTTGGGTGGTACCGCGGAATTATAACCTTTCGTCCCTGTATGGGATTGGAAGGTTTTTTTGTATTAAAAATTATTTTTGGAGGATATTATGATATTAGTATTGAAAAATGGAACGAAGGACGAAGAGATATTAAGAATCAGAGAAATGCTTAGCAAGTACGATGTGCAGGTGAATCCCATAGTAGGAACAGGCACAACCATATTAGGCCTTGTAGGGGATACATCGGTTCTTGATATAAATTCAATTTACATGGTAAAGAGTGTGGAAAAAATAATAAAAATTCAGGAGCCATACAAAAAATCAAACAGGAAGTTACACCCTGAGAACACTGTTGTAAGAGTTGGAGATGTGGAAATAGGCGGGCCGGAAATTGTTATAATGGCAGGACCTTGCTCAGTTGAAAGCGAGGATCAGATTACCGACATCGCCAGAAATGTAAAGGCGGAAGGAGCCAAGATACTTAGAGGAGGCGCATGGAAGCCCAGAACATCCCCATATGCATTCCAGGGGCTTAAGGCTGACGGACTTGAGCTTTTAAATATTGCAAAAAAAGAAACGGGAATGCCTATAGTGTCTGAAATAACAAATGCTGCACACATTGATATGTTCATGGAATCCGTTGATATATTCCAGGTGGGAGCACGTAATATGCAGAACTTTGAGCTTCTGAGTGAGCTTGGAAAGGTAAATAAGCCGGTGCTTCTGAAGAGAGGGTTTTCAAATACTTTAGAAGAACTTCTCATGTCAGCAGAGTATATTATGAGCGGCGGCAACAACGATGTTATATTGTGTGAAAGAGGAATAAGGTCATTTGAAACATACACCAGAAATACTCTTGATATAAGTGCTATACCTGCTCTCAAAAAATTGAGCCATCTTCCCGTAATAGTTGACCCGAGCCATGCAGCGGGAATGAACTGGATGGTTGAACCTCTGTCAATGGCAGCCGTTGCAGCGGGAGCTGACGGACTGATAATCGAAGTTCACAATGACCCTGCAAATGCACTTTGCGATGGAGCACAGTCCCTTACCTACGATGAGTTCAATAACACAATGACAAAGCTGAGATTGATCGCAAATACCGTGGGAAGGAAACTATAGGATGGAACATGATTATTTATCTGAGACAATGGATAAGTATGATAAAGAAATAATGGAGCTGTTCATCAAGCGGATGGAAGCAGTTGCAGAAATGACGAGACGTGAAAGCAAGGATGCCGGTGATGCTGCATATCCTGATGCTGAAACGGATTATATGGATGAATTCAGCCACCTGAGCAACGTTTTGAATTCGCTGGATTCAAAGTGCAGGCATATGAATCTTCCGGAAGCTGCAGGAATGTATGATGAAAATGCAAAACTTGAAAAGAGCCTTGTGAAAACGGCATGCTATCAGGGACTTCCATTCTCATATTCCGAAAGCGCAGCAAAGGCTCTGTTCGGCCATGCTGAGCTTGTGAACAAAACAACATTTGAGGATGTTTTCAAGGCTGTTCATGACGGTGCTGCGGATGTGGGAATTGTACCCTTTGAAAATTCAACGGCAGGCTATATAAATGACGTATACGACCTTATACTGAAATATGACCTTTTTATAAACTACACATATGTGAAGAAAGTGGACCACTGCCTTGCGGGTATTCTCGTAGCAGAGGAAGAGGACATAAAAGAGATTCATTCCCATCCTCAGGCTCTGGCTCAGTGCAGGGAATATATCAGAAACAGCGGCTACACGGAAGTTGCGGAAATAAACACTGCTGTCGCCGCTCAGAAAATAGCGGAAATGAATGTAAAGGAAGCAGCCTGCATCTGCTCTGAGGAAGCTGCTCTGCATTATGGCCTTAAAATACTTCGGCATCAGATAAACCAGCAGAAGCTGAATTACACACGTTTTGCTGCTGTTTCAAAGAAAAAGGCAGTTGAAGAGGATCACAATCGTATCAGCTTTGTTTTCAACGTTTCTCATACCACGGGATCACTGAGCAAGGTGCTGTCCATAATTGCGTATTATGGCTGCAATCTTTATTATATAAATTCCAGACCTAATCTGAAAAATCCGTGGGAGTACATGTTTTATCTGGATTTTGAAGGGAACTTGGCTCATAAGCAGGTAAAGTGCCTTCTTTCCCAGCTTAGCGAAGAAGTTCCGTTCATGAAGGTTTTAGGGAGCTTCAAAGTGTAAATTCTAACAGGAGTGTAGTATATGAATATAACAATTGTCGGGCTTGGAGTTATAGGCGGATCTATGGCAAAAGCAATACGGGAAAATATCAGGCCTGAAAATTTGTGGGCTGTTGATGTTGACTCAAGCATTTTGAAAGAGGCATATGATGAGGGCATTATCGATGATATCACTGATGATGTCAGGATATATCTCGAAAGTTCCGACATGGTGATTTTATGTACTTATCCAAAGGCAGCCGTTGATTTTATTGTTTCAAATATGGATAATTTTAAGAAAAACGCAATTATAACAGATACATCCGGAATAAAGAGCAAAATAGTGGAAGAGGTACGAAAAATTCTGCGGCAGGACTTAGAGTTTATAGGCGGGCATCCCATGGCNNTATTCTGACGGAAGCATATTCAGGGGAGCAAGCTATATTATTACACCGGATGAATATTGCAGCAGCGAAAATGTGTTGCTGTTGAAGGAATTATTGGTTAAAATAGGATTTATGAAGGTAGTTGAGCTAACTCCGCTGTCTCATGATAAAATAGTTGCATACACAAGCCAGCTTCCCCACATAATCGCATGTGCGGTAATAAGCAGCAAAAGTTTTGAAGATGGCAGGGAATGCATAGGAGGCAGCTTCAGGGATATGACCAGAGTGGCTGATATAAACTGTCAGCTGTGGAGCGAGCTGCTTATTGAAAACAAGGAAAATATACTTACAGAGATCTCATCCCTTGTGGATGATCTCAAAAATATACATGCAATAATAGAAAATAACGATAGATATAAGCTTGAAGAATTATTGAAAAGAAGCAGCATTATCAGGAGGGAGATGAATTATGAGGGAAATTAGTCTGAAATTAGGCAGCATATCCAGTGAAATAAAAATCAAAAAAGGATTGCTGAAGGATGCCGGCACAGAAATAAAGAAGTATGTTGGAGGCAGCAAGGCAGCAATTATAACGGACGAGAATGTATTTTCACTGTACGGCGGTTCTCTCAAGGATTCATTGCTCAGTGAGGGCATTGTTGCAGATTACATAGTTGTTAAGCCCGGAGAGCAGAGTAAGTCAGTGGATACATTGAAAAAGGTATATTCTGAGCTTGTAAGTCTGAATATTACAAGGGGAGACTTCATAATTGCACTGGGAGGAGGAGTTGTCGGTGACCTGGCGGGCTTTGCCGCATCGACCTATCTTAGAGGGGTTGACTTTGTGCAGATACCCACATCACTTCTGGCGCAAATAGATTCCAGCATCGGAGGAAAGGTTGCCGTGGATCTGGATGAGGGGAAGAATCTTGTGGGAAGCTTCTACCATCCCAAGCTTGTGCTTATAGACCCCGAGCTGCTGAACACCCTCAACGACAGATTTATAAAGGACGGTTTGGGTGAGGCTGTTAAGTACGGCTGCATCAGTGATACCGGGATTTTTGAAAGTCTGATGAATATGAAATCAAGAGAACATCTCTTTAATAATATAGAAGATATAATATACAGGTGCCTCCTTATAAAGAAGGAAACAGTGGAAACAGATGAAAAGGACAAGGGGCTGAGAATGACTCTTAACTTCGGTCACACCTTCGGTCATGCCATAGAGAAATATTTCAACTATGAGAAATATTCCCACGGTGAAGCTGTTTCGATGGGAATGTATCACATAACACGCAAGAGTGAGGAGCTTGGATACACGGAAGCGGGAACGGCAGAAAAGATAAAAGAAGTCTTGGAAAACCTGGGGATTGAATATAGAATGCCGGAAATGGATGGAGAAGAGGTTAAAAACGCAATATTGCTTGACAAGAAAAACATTTCAGGAAACCTCAATCTCATACTGCTCAGGAAAATCGGAACTTGCTTTATAGAAAAAATTCCAGTGGCAAGTCTCAACAAATTCATTTAATGGAGGACATTATGAATGCAATTGTAATAAATCCGTCAAGGCTGAAAGGAAAAATATATGCACCTCCTTCAAAAAGCATGAGCCACAGAGCGGTAATCTGCGCAGGGCTCAGCAGCGGCGAGAGCAAAGTGGAGCATGTCATATTGTCGGAGGATATTAAAGCTACCATAGAAGCAATGAG
>DOON01000253.1:0-4050 GCA_003514865.1 Clostridiales bacterium | reverse complement strand
TACCGGATATGGAAGACTGGTTGAGAGACCATTGGACGTTTTTTACGAAATATTTAAAAGGGACGGCATAGCCTATGAAACAGAAAACGGAATTCTGCCACTTAAGGCTTCCGGCAGGCTAAAAGGCGGAAGCTACAGCATGACAGGCGCGGTAAGCTCCCAGTTCATATCCGGGCTGCTTTTTGCGTTGCCGCTGCTTGACAATGATTCGGTTATTGAAATTACAGACAAGACGGAATCAAAGGGATATATAGACCTTACTCTGAGCATGCTTGAAAAATTCGGCATCAATATAGAAAATAACAACCACATGAATTTTAAAATAAAGGGTGGTTCGAAATACAAAAATACAAATTATCGTGTTGAGGGAGATTATTCTCAGGCGGCATTTTTCGTAGTTGCTAAGGAAATCGGAAATAGTGTTGACTGCTTCGACCTCAATGAGAATTCAATGCAGGGCGACAAGGAAATTATGGACATAGTGAGACTTTATGATGGCGCCGTGGATACCGTAACCATTGATGTTTCCCAGATACCTGACCTTGTTCCCATAATGGCGGTGCTTGCTTCTTTTAAGGAAGGTGTTACTACACACATAATAAATGCAGGAAGGCTCAGAATCAAGGAATCTGACAGGCTGAAGGCCATACAGACAGAGCTCTCCAAAATGGGAGCCGATATTGAGGAACAGGAAGAGGGGCTGCGCATAATAGGAAAGAGTGAGCTGAAAGGCGGAGCAGTTGTTGAAAGCTGGAATGACCACCGCATAGCAATGGCTCTGGCTGTAGCCGCAACGGGCTGCCGTGAGGAAATCACATTGGAAGGCCATATGTCAGTTACGAAATCCTATCCTAATTTTTGGGATGAATACAGAAGGCTGGGAGGAGAAGTGCATGAGCTCAATAACAGGTAATAAACTAAAGATAAGTATATTCGGTGAATCCCACGGCGAAGCAATAGGCGTTGTTATGGACGGACTTCCGCCGGGAATAAAAATTGACCGCGAATATATTGAGAAGCAAATGGCAAGAAGAGCTCCCGGTAAAAGTAATCTGTCAACCGCAAGAAAGGAAGGAGATTCCTTCAGCATAGTAAGCGGAATATTCGAGGGAAGGACAACGGGCGCGCCCTTGTGCGCAATTATACAGAACACGGATACACGCTCCAAGGACTATTCGGAGCTGAAGATAAAAATGCGTCCAGGACACAGCGATTATCCCGGCCATGTAAAATATATGGGCTTCAACGATTACAGAGGCGGCGGACATTTTTCGGGAAGAATAACGGCACCTCTTCTGCTGGCAGGCTCCATTGCCATGAGCATCCTTGAAAATTACAAGGGCGTATATATAGGAAGCCGCATTAAAAAGGTTTACACTGTTGAGGACAACAGCAGCTTTGAAACAAACACAGAAGCTATTTTGAAGTTAAGGGAAAGTGATTTTCCTGTCATAAACGATGAAGCCGGGGAAAAAATGAAGAGCGAAATCCTCAGGGCAAAGGAAGAAGGAGATTCCGTNNGGCATAGAATTTGGTGAAGGCTTTGCCATAACAGCCATGAGAGGCTCACAGGCAAACGACCCATATGCAGCTGAAGACGGCAGAATTATTGCTAAAACAAACAAAAACGGTGGAATTTTAGGCGGCATAACAAACGGAATGCCCATAAAATTCAGAACAGCCATCAAGCCAACTGCATCCATATCGAAGATTCAGGATACTGTAAACATAGAAACCATGGAAAGTACAACACTTCAGGTTGAAGGCAGACATGACCCGTGCATATTGCAAAGAGCAATACCTGTCATAGACGGTGCCGCTGCCCTTGTAATTCTTGATCTGATTATGGAAAGAGACGGCGAGTTGCTGATGGAGGAACTACATTGAAAAACATTGTGCTGATAGGAATGCCCGGTAGCGGTAAAACAACTATAGGTAGGCTGCTGGCGGAGGAGCTGGGCATGAGCTATATAGATATGGATGATCACATACAAAAAACTGAGCAAAAAAGCATAAAAGAGCTTTTTGCTCAGGGAGAAAGCTTCTTCAGAGATGCGGAAACCAGATGCGCCGAGGAATTAAGCAAACTCAATTCATATGTAATAGCAGCCGGAGGAGGAATAGTGGTCAGAAAGGAAAATCTCGACTACCTGAAAAAAAGCTCAATCATAGTATTCATAAACAGAAAAGTTGAAAATATAATCAGCGACATAGACTGTGAAACGCGCCCGCTGCTGGCAGAAGGAGCAGAAAGATTATACAAGCTGTACAATGACAGAATAAAACTGTATAAATCCTACTGTCACATTGAAATACCAAACAATGAATCTGCAGCAGCGGCAGTATCGGAAATAATAAAAAAAATACACTGAAGAATTCTACAGTGTATTTTTTTGTTGTTATTAAGCATGATGAACTAAATTAACAGAGCTGCCTGTTCCAGGTGGGTCACTGCAAGGCTTGGGTGTTGGTGGATCAATGATAATTGTACCAACTAAAAGAATAGTTAATAGTGATCCGATAATTATTGTTCTTAAATTCAGCTTCATAACTTACCTCGTCCTTTTATGGATATTTTGCATCACATCACATAAGAATAATAACATATAAGGTCGAAAAAAGCAAGGCATTTTATAAAAATGTATCAAATTATTTATACATGGAGTGACTTTTTAAAAATTCGATAGCTTTATCTGCCATATTATTATTCAGATACATAAGACATAATTTATTACAAATAACGGAGATTGATTTATAGTCATTTTTTTCTTCTGCAATTTTAAGTATTTTAATGTAAGTAGTTTCTAATTCGGTTGTTGCTCCAATTTCAGAGTTTATCTCAATAAGCATATAGTAACCTTTTAGCTCATATTCAATATCATTAAATTTTGTAGCAAGATCAATCCCAAGATTCAACAATATCAACGCTTCGCTATATCTTTTCTGTTTAATTAGTATACTTGCCTTATCTATAAGGGATTTATCTAAATTGGTGAAATCTGTTTCGGTTCTGATTTTTTGTGAAAAGTCAAGACTTTCTGCAGCTTTGGCATATTCTTCAATGTCAGCATATAATAAACCTAAATTATCATAAACATAAGCAAGTGAAGGCTCATTTAAGCTGCTGAATTCATCTAAAAGAGAAATATATATCTTTTCTGCATCTTCAATTTTTTTTAAATCACGATAACAATTGGCTTTAACAACATTAGCATATACATAATTAAAAAAATCTTCACTTTTATTACACAAGGCTAAATATTTATCGGCATATTCAATAGATTCATCAAACTTATGAAGTTTTCTATGGCACAAGGAAATGTTGTAAACGGAATGCTTTTGCGTATATAAGTCTTTGTTTATTTTGGATAAAAAATATGCTTTGTTAAAAAACTCCAATGCTTCTGCATAAAGTAATTCGTTTAATTTGCAAAGACCCAATTTATTAAATAAGTAAGACTCAAATTTGTTATCTGCAATTTCACTATATTTTCATAAAGCATCAATATAATTAAATGCTGCTTTATAATATTTTTTTTCATTATAATATAAGTTTCCTTTTTTGAGAAGAGCTTCCGCTTCTATGCTTCCTAAGCCATAATTATGAGAAATTTCAATCACACTATTTATTACATCTATGGTAATGTCACTATTTAACGTATCCAAACAGTATTTCAAAGCTTCATCTTTAGGAGACATAAGTAAATAGGAATCATCAATGTTTAAGGTGATTCCTAATTCAGAAGCCTTATAATTGAACTTTTCAGCTAAATATTTTGCAGTATCTTTAGTTAATCCCCGTTCTCCGGTTTCTAACATACTTACAAAGTTTCTCTTAATTTTTTCGCCTTGCAAGTCAAGTTGTTTCATGCTTAACATTTTTCTGATTTTTTTAATTTTTTCACCAGGAGTTAAAAATTTCATGTGTTTTACCCATTTTAAATAATTTTAGTAATTACGTTTTTTTATAACTTAAATTTCTCTACGTTTTAATTATAACACAATTTATTTTTTAGTACAATTTTTTGTTGAAAAAATGGCATTATTACT
>DOON01000108.1 GCA_003514865.1 Clostridiales bacterium | reverse complement strand
CACAATACCGAGAATACTCCGAACAGCACAACATAGTATCTTGATTCGGTTATGCCGTATGCTTCAATCCTTATATAGGAGGAAGCAAGCTGCATGGCTGCAAGTGGCATGAGCACCGGAGGAAATACCTTCCTGAAGAAAACAGAAAAGCGGTTCTCAAGGCCGGAGCACAGTATATAAATGAACCAGCCTGCTCCGGAATACGCCAGAACCATAGGGCCAACCTGGCCTACAGGCCATATGCCCGTAATTATTATTTTAATGAAATAAATTATCAATACTACAGAGAAAATTGATATTAAAGGAATCAGTATATATGAAACCAATATATCCAATACCCTGGGGTAGCTGTAAGAAATTTCTTTTTTGCGTATATCCTTTTCTTCATCGGAATTAAACTCAGGAAGAAGAGAAAGATAATATACAGGGGTGAAAAATGTATAAATTACATTGGCTATATGCGCATATATCCTGGAATCAAAGTTGTACAGCAATATATCTATGGCTCCGAAAATAGCCGTAAATCCAAGAAACATAACAATCCCGTAAAGAATTGCCGTAACTGCCGCCTTGAAGTGTGAAAGGGCTATTTTGCTGAAATCAGCCTTGTTTCCTGAGGACGGAACAAATAGATAAGCTGATGTCAGGGCAAAGGAGATAACGAGAAAATGTACAACCATAGATTGTGACATATGGCTATCTGTCATTAAAAAGTAATATGCTGCCGATAAAATAATTGTACCAAGGTTAAACGCAAGTTTATATTTTGAAAGCTTCACAAAACGTTCAAGCACAAACTGCACATACACTGCTGTCAGAGTGCCGAACATCCCGGTAAAAACCAGCCTTTCCAAAAATTCATCATTTATATAATCATGTTCAATTACGCTGAACATGACAATGTGCAGGAAAGCTAAATATATAAGCACAACAGGAAATCTGGACATTGTGCTTTTTAAATTTGAAGCTGTATTAACAAAAAGATTTTTTATTTTGCTCATATGGCTAATTGTACAATGCGACCATTGTACTCTCCTTTCTATATTGTTTATTACTATATTTATTAGACGTA
Organism: Clostridiales bacterium; assembly: GCA_003514865.1. The sequence goes on along the minus strand of DOON01000108.1, from coordinate 5,508 downwards.
AAAATTATATATTTGTTTCATAGTGTTATTATGTTTATACCAATAAAATTAATTTATTAATCTTAATTTTTTTGATTTTCTGCCGAACTATATTCCGAATATGACAAATACTATAATGCAGAAGGAAAATAATGGAACACAATAATAATAGATTTCACGGATATTTAACTGAGCACGTGGATAGCTGGCTTAATAAAATAAGCGGTATTTCCACATTGAACAAGGCGTTTGCTTCGTTTCCTCTTACAAGCGAATTGAAGCCCGTGCTTGATGAGATCAGCGTGGGTTTCAGTAAGCTTGACAAACTGATACAGCTTATTGAGAACATGAATAAAGATGTATCCTTCGACGGAATATTAAATTACATATATTCCACTTTTTCCGAATTTATCCCGTATTCACATATTGGAATAGCACTGCTGAAAGACAACGGCAGAGTGCTGGAGGGTTCATATGGAAGATCCGACGAAGCATTGGAAAGCTTGCCTAAAAAGCTGGTGGGCCTCAGGGCGGAAGTAAGTGAAACCAGTCTTGTAGGTATAGTCCGTGACGGCACACCAAGGGTAATAAACGACCTTTACAGCTATACACAGCACAAGGATGCCCAATATAACAGAATACTGATGGAGGCGGGAATAAAGTCCTCTATTACATTGCCGTTAAAAGTCAATGAAAAACCCATAGGTATAATATTCTTTTCAAATACAAATAAAGATAGTTATAAAGAAGAGCATATAGAATTTCTAAAAACATTGTCAAACAGCATTGCCATAAGCCTGAACAAAAATATATTTATAGACGAAATGCTTTATTCAACTCTTCTGGCACTCACTAAAATGGCGGAGGCCCGTGATGAGGACACTGGAGACCATCTTGAGAGGATGAAAGAGTATTCTGTGAAAATAACTGAATTTCTCATGGAGGACAATGTGTATGAGGAAGAAATCACAATAGCTTTTTTAAAGGGAATAGAAAGATTCAGCCCCATGCATGATATAGGCAAGGTCGGAGTAAAGGACGGGGTTTTGCTGAAACCCGGCAAGCTGACAGATGATGAGTTCGGCGAAATGAAAAAACATGTTATTTACGGTGTTGATGTACTGAAAACCGCCGAAAAGAATATTGCCAAGCAGAAGTACAGCATGTTTCAAATGGGGATTGAAATAGTAGAGGGTCATCATGAAAGGTGGAACGGTACGGGATACCCTTACAGGAAGGCCGGAACGGATATTCCTCTCAGTGCAAGAATCGTCGCGATTGCTGATGTGCTTGACGCGCTCACAAGCAAGAGGCCGTATAAAGATGGTAANNATACAACTTCGAGGAAAGTATGAATTATATAATTAATGAAAGAGGACGCCATTTCGACCCATATATAATTGAATCGCTTATAAAGCATAAGGATGAAATGAAAACTCTTTACGACAGTTTTCAAAACAATGAGCCGTCTGAATAAACAGACGGCTCTATTTTATTGTTATCTTATTGTTTTCATTGCCTTGCTCCAGGAAATCACCTGATTCAGAAGTTCATCCACTTCACCCTCGTGTCTCGGATCGGGCTTAAATTCGCTCATATTTACGAAATCCGTAAACAGGTTAAGCATCACCTGTGCTCTTACGTCTGCCATGTGAAGCTCTCCGGCAACAGCTCTCAGATGCTCAACTGCACGGGCGCCTCCGGCACTTCCGTAGCTTACAAAGCCTGCCGCTTTGTTCTTCCATTCCACATTCAGAAAATCTATTGCGTTTTTCAAAGCTCCCGGAATGCTGTGGTTGTATTCTGCAGTTACAAATATGTAACCGTCAAATTCATTTATTTTCTGCGACCATTTCTTGGTGTGTTCCTTTGTATACTGCTGCATCATTGCTGGATACGGCTCATCGTAAAGTGGTAAATTGTAATCGGCTACATCCACAAGTTCAAATTCTGCATCGGTTCTTTTTTTTGCCAGCTCGTAAAACCACTTAGCAACTGCTTCTCCGTTTCTTCCCGGCTTTGTGCTTCCCAGTATAACAGCTATTTTAATCATATTCATTCCTCCTGTTGATATCTATCTAATTTGTAATAACAATAACTTTCATATAAACAATATACCCAAAAACAAGGCTTGAAAACATCAAAAAATTTGTCGTAATACACCGTAAAATATCGTCTTATAGCAGTTAATTAGTGATTATCAAAGAAATTTTATGTGTTGTAATGGTAATTGCAATATGATAATATAAAAACATTACAGCATTTATCATAAACAGAAGGGAATAGTAGTTATGAGAAATTATGTTATTGTTACAGAATCGACAGCAGATCTTCCGGCATATATGATTGACGAATTGGGGATAAAGGTAATACCTATGGGGTTTGGTTTTGAAAATGAAAGCTATTTGAATTACCCTGATCACAGAGAATTGGATATAAAAGAATTTTACAGCAGAGTAAAAAATGGTGAGCGCTCGACCACAACGCTTATTAACGTAAAAACATTTGAGGAATATTTTGAACCCATATTGCAGGCAGGAGAAGATATTCTGTACGTAGGTTTTTCTTCAGGTCTCAGCGGAACGTTTAACTCCTCCATCATAGCGGCGGAAGGACTCAGAGAAAAGTACACAGATGCTAAAATTGAATGCATTGATACGCTGGCGGCATCAATGGGAGAGGGATTGCTTGTTTACCATGCAGCCATGAAAAAACGTGAAGGAATGGATATTGACGGTGTTAAGAACTGGCTTCTTGATAACAGGCTGCACATGTGCCATTGGGTAACGGTTGATGACCTTAACCACCTCAAAAGAGGAGGCAGAATCAATGCAATGACGGCTACTCTGGGAACTGCTCTCAATGTCAAGCCGATTATACACGTAGATGACGAAGGTCACCTGATACCTGTAGGAAACGTAAGAGGACGCAAGAAATCTATTCAGACCTTGTTTGAGCATATGGAGGCTACGTCTATAAGGCCCGAAAATCAGGTTGTTTTTATTAGCCATGCCGACAGCCAGGAGGATACGGAGTATCTTGCATCGCTTATAAAGGAGAAATTGAATGTAAAGGATGTAATTTACAATTACATAGGACCTGTAGTAGGCTCCCATACAGGACAGGGAGCAATAGCTCTGTTCTTCATCGGGACAGAAAGATAGGATACGGCGTGTTGAACTTCAGTAAAATTTCGGATATACTTTTTGGATTTAATAGAAAGTTAGAAAACATGCCTCTGCTGATTTCTGTAAGGAACGGGCTTACATATATGATTCCGCTCATACTTTTAGGTTCTATGGCTCTGCTGATTTTGAGCCTGCCGGTTCCCGCCTATCAAAGCATGATGGAGAAAGTTTTCGGTGTGGAGTGGAAAAATTTTTTCGGGTATGTGCAGGATGGCACACTTAATATTCTGTCCCTGCTCATGGTTGTGTGTGTCAGCTATTCCTTTGCTGTTGAGGGCAATGAGACAAATCGGCACATCAGTCCCATAATAGTGTCAGCGGTATCGCTGTGCTCATTTATAGCTATATCCGGCATAAGCGGTGAAGGATTTTCAATATCGAAGTTTGGGGCCGTCGGTATTTTTACAGCCATGCTGACATCGATTATATCTTCGGTCTTATTTATAAAGCTAAGCTCGGTTGAATTTTTCAGGGTAAATGTATTTACGGACGGTGCAGGTGCCTTGTTTAACAATGCAATGTCAGCTCTTTTCCCCACGGTTATTACCGTGGGAATATTTGCGGCTTTTAACCTTCTTATGGTGTCTGTTTTCAAAATATCTGATATTCAGGAGTTCTTGTCCTCCGCTCTTCTCAGCTTATTTTCAAGAAGTGATTCCGATTTTTCAAGCGGTATTTTATTCATATTTTTTATTCATATTTTGTGGTTTTTCGGTGTACATGGAAGTAATGTATTGGAGCCTGTGGCACAGGCAATATTTGTGCCTGCTCTTGCCGAAAATGCCGCATTAGTTATGTCCGGGCAAAATCCAACCTTGATTATTACAAAGACATTTCTTGACACATTTGTTCTGATGGGAGGCTGCGGTACAACACTTTGCCTTATCGCCGCGATTTTGATTTCGGGGAAGCATAAAAATCAGCTGCATCTGGCGAGAGTATCGCTTTTGCCGGTTATGTTCAACATCAATGAGCTGATGATATTCGGAATTCCCATAGTATTGAATCCGGTGTATCTTATTCCTTTTTTAGGGGTACCCGTGGTTCTTACGGTATTTTCATATATATGTGTATATTTAGGATTGGTGCCGCATACATTTCAGGCGGTGGAATGGACAACCCCGATTTTTTTAAGCGGCTATATTTCCACAGGCTCCATAAACGGAAGTATACTGCAGCTGTTTAACCTGATTTTGGGCACATTTTGCTATATTCCTTTTGTGAAGCTTGCAGAAAACGTATCGAAAGCAAGAATGAAAAAAAGCCTTAAAAAGGTATACACCATGTATAAGCAGTGCGAGGAAAGAGGTATGGTTTTATCTTTGTTAAGCAGGCAGGATGATATCGGAAGTATTTCAAGATTTTTAACAATAAACCTGGAGCATGATTTACAAAATGAAGAAATTTTACTGTTTTATCAGCCACAGGTAAACTTTGAGGGACGAGTTACTGGAGTGGAAGCCCTGCTCAGATGGAAACACGGCAGCTACGATTACATCTATCCACCTCTTGTTATTGCATTAGCAGATGAAACCAGACTTATGGACAGGCTGGGCTATTGGATATTGGAAACGGCCTGCCGTGATTTGAAAAAAATGAATGAATCAGGTCTTGAGGACATTGTAGTTTCGGTAAATGTCTCGGCTGTCCAGCTGGAAAGCCGACATTTTCCAGATAACCTTAAAGCAATTATGAAAAAATATGACATAGATCCATGCAATCTTAAAGTTGAAATAACGGAGCAGCTCGCTCTCACCAGCGGCACAAGAATTATAGACCAGATAATAGCCGTGAAGAAATTAGGAGTAAGACTGGCAATGGATGATTTCGGAATGGGGCACAGCTCCTTGATGTATCTGAAGGAATATGATTTTGATACAATCAAGCTCGATGGCGCCCTCGTTAAGGAGATAACGTCCAAAAGCAGCTGCTGCAATATAATTTCATCTATCATATCCCTCGGAAAGTCGTTGAACTATTCTGTAATAGCCGAATATGTTGAAAAAGAAGAGCAGAAGAACATCCTCCACGAGCTCGGATGCGATAACTACCAGGGATACCTCTTTAGTGTTCCGCTCCCATATAACGAAGTTGTAGAATATATACTGTGCACAAACGGAAATATCGAACCAGAATCAAGCAAGTAAAGCTGTATAATCAATGTCTGTCCGGACGGAACATTTATTCATAAATTACGTCTTATTTATAAATAGGAGGTATATTATGAATAGAAAAATTATATGGATTATATTGTTAATGGCAGTAGTTTTGGCTACGATTTTAGTTATAAATTTAAAGGGAAAAAATGATATCAACGATGTTGCATCATTTTCTGCAACGG
>DOON01000276.1:13998-14196 GCA_003514865.1 Clostridiales bacterium | reverse complement strand
AAGAGAAACATACAATTATTACGGTGAAGCTAGGTCTGAGGAAGGAAGAGAGTATGGCGGCAATACCATTTGTTTGCTTGGGTATAGGGATAGCATTCGGATTGATTGTGAAGAATGAGAAATTCTTCATATATTCTGATAAAGTATCAACAGTTGCTTTGATGTTATTGATGTTGGTTATTGGCTTGGGAATAGGGC